>JANWHV010000209.1 GCA_025450255.1 Chloroflexota bacterium
ACTGCTTTATTCTATCGCCGCCGTGGTCAGCCCTTGAGTGTGCCGCGGCGCGCGGCAATCATAGTGTCGAGGCCCAGTCGATCGTGGCACATAGCGCAGGATGCGCGGCGCCTGATTTCGTGCCGCGCCCTGTCCGCCGTCACGCCAGTCTGACACCAGAGATACTTGCGGACACAGGACAACTACTGTATGAAACCGCCAATTCGGCATGTCCGTTCATATCGTCCGCGGCGTGCTTAGATTCTTGATCGCCTCGTCCAACCGCTGCGCCAGTGTGGTTATCACGCCAAGCGCAAGCGGCGGCCGTTCGCTCAGCAATTCCCAGAACTCATCACGGTCGACTCGAATCGCCGTGATGTCGGTGATCGCCACGCAGTCGGCGGAGCGCGGCTGCCCTGAGATCACCGCCATCTCGCCAATAACGCCGCGCGGGCCGCGGGTGGCGATCTGGCCTACGCCGCGCACCACGATGCCGGCCTCACCAGACAGGATGACATAGAGACAGTCGCCATATTCGCCCTCGTGTATCCACGTCTCACCAGCCGCGATTGTGACCTCGCGCGCCACACGCGCCACGGGAACCAGGTCTTCGCTGGAGATCGCCTTGAATATCTCGGCCTCACGGAGCAGCAGGACGCGCTCAATAATCGAAAGCACGTCAGGCTGGCTCCATGTCACGCAGGAGTGATCGCGCGTAGGCTTGCACTGAAGGAAAACGCGAGGACTCCGCCTGTGTCCTGGCAAGTGCTTCCATGGATTTGGACTCCACCATTGCCCTACATGTCATCAGAGCGACCTCGCACACGACAGAGTCTCTGGAGCCCAGGGCCGCCACCACGGCAAGCTTGCAGTTCCGCATGCCGAGTAGGCCGATTTGATACATGGCGCACACGCCTAGCCAGGAGTCTGCCCCTGAAACCAGCTCAAGCAGTCTTGCCTCGATGGGAAGGGGAGTGATGCCAAACTCTTTGCGCGCGATTTCCATGACACGTTCCACCGGCGCTTCCAATAACGGAATAAGCAGATCCCTCGCCGGCATATCCAGTATGGTGTCGAACAGTTCAATTGCCATCTGCCGCAATCTATTATCAGTGGCCTTGAGGGCCTGGCGGGCACGTGCCAACGATACATCTGGGAAGCGCGCTTCAAGCAGCGAGAAGAATCGATCCAGTGTCTGCTGAAAGCGATCCTCGAGCACATCGTACAACAGGGAGCCCTCCGCCGCGGCGCGAAGGTCCTCCCGGAGCACGCGCAAGCCGTATCCTTGCCTGAGCTCAGCATGCATCGACGTCTGTAACACCGCGGCGCCGGACGCCACGACCGCATTGTCTTTGCTCATCTGCGCGAGCGCGGCCGCAATCGCCGCTCGGACGCTTTCGTCAGGTTCCCGCGCGTGCCGCAGCAACAACTCCGCGGCGAGGTCGCCGCCGATGCGTTTCAGGATGCCAGGAATCTGCTCGCGCAACCGGCGATCCTGTCCTGGGTCCGCCAGCGCGGCGCCCAGGAAAGGTAGGCTCGCGGCGCCGAGCCGCACCAATCCGTCAGCCGACGCCGGCGCGCATCCTCCGTCGCCAAGCAAGCGGACCAGAGCCGCTATGCGGTCCGCGCCGTTAGAGCGGTCAGGGAACGCGACAGTGCCGGACTTGAATACAGGAGCGACGATTTCCGCAAGCGCGCCCGCCCCCGCGCGCCGGACCGCGGGCACGTCACTTGCCAGCATGGCCTGGAGCGCACCCTCTGAGGCACGCCGCTCTCGTTCGTTTCCGCGGCGCAACAGGTTGGCGATCGCGACGGCGCGCACATCTGGGCTCGCATCGTCAAGGAATGTGGCGATTCGCGCGGTCCCGCTCGTCCCAGTGAGCGTGCAAAACGTGGCGAGCGCCACGGAACGCACGCTAGCTTCCGTAGCGCCTAGCAGAGCCTCGACGCTCGATACATGGGCATCGCTCCCCATTCTACTCAGATAATTCAGGGCCAGAATGCGGACTTCGGCTGATGGATGAGCCAGGAGACCAGTGACATGCTCATCCCAAACCAAGCCCGGCGCGCCGGCAATCAGCCACATCGCGTGTACGACTCGTAACTCGTCAGGATCGTGAAGCGCGTGTACCAATACGCGCACCGTGTCGTCGTCGGTCACGTCCACGCGCACCTGAGAAAAATCAAGGCGGCGCTTGTTGATATTGTCGGCAAGCGTGGCAGCATACTGACGCCGAGTCCACCTAACCAGCGCGATGTTGATAACCACCGTCGCCAGGAGCAGTGGTGACCAGTAGAGATACTTCCAGCCCGGCGCCCAACCCGTGAACAGAAAGACGATGCCAAGCAGCCCGAACGTTAGCGCGTAGATGGCCTCCATCAGTGGTTTGACCCGCTCGGCCTGGTCAGGGGGGACCGGCAGGAAGAGCGCGTTCCACGCCACTTCGCTGACCGTCCTGGCCATAACAAGAGCACTGGCCCGAATAAGCGCCATCGTCCACAGCACACCGCCGGCCAGCAGTGAAATGGATGCGGCGATCCCGGTAGCAATCGGGAAGGCCAGTAGGGTCGTGCTCGCGCCAAAACGCCGCATAAGGATACCGGTAAAGCCCAACTGGATCGCGAGCGCGGCAATATTCGTCCAGAAACTGAACCCGCCGAGGTATACCACCATCGCCGGACTACGCCCGGCAAACTCGTGTTGAAGCGCCTGAAAGAACTGCAAAGCGCCAATGTTTATAAGCACGGCAAGCATGACGTTAATCAGGGCGTTGGCGCGCAATAATGGCGTCTGCCAGATATCGATGAGATCGCGTCGTAGGCCAGGACCGCCAGGCGCATGTGCGTCGACTTGTCGATCCAGCCGCGACGTCGCTATTGGCGGCAGGCGGCCAAGCGCGAGAGTGCAGGCGCCGCACGATATGAACGCAAGCGCCACGATATACAGCAAGTTTTCCGCGCCGATCAAACGGCCCAGTGATGCCAGCAACAGGCCGCACACGACACTGGCCAGAGTGGCGCCGGCTGCAATAAGGCCAAAGAGCCGCCGCGCTTCGCGTGTATCGAACACCTGGCCCGCGATTGTCCAGAACTGGATCAGCACCAAAACGCATCCGCTATCCCAGAAGATATATAGGGCGGCGAGGGCAACGTATTCCTTGCCGATAGGCACGGCCAACAGCAAGCGGAACAGCAGCGCCACGCCCGCCAGGATTACGGGGACGGCAATTGCCAATCGTGATTGACCCACGCGCGCCACGATCCGGTTGTAAAACAACAGGATCGCGATGGTCGAAATCGCGGGAAAGATGAACAGGGTTGGCGTAGCGGAAGCCGGCTGGCGGCTGAGAAACAGCGACTCGGCCATGACGCCACCGACGGTGTATGCCGCGCCTATTGCCGCGGAGTACGCAAGCATGAGGCTCACCCGCGCACCTTCCCCCGGGTGGACCTTGAACCATCGTGCCAGTAACCCGATCATAGCCGCGCCGGAGCCGCTAGGGACTGGGCAGGTGAGGCGCGGCTATTCATTGACGTCACACTCTCGTTACGCTCCCACCGCGGGTTCCCGCAGGGCGTAGGCAATCGCCGCCGCGAGCGGCATCTCACGGCCCTCCGCGAGCAGCGCTTCCCGGCCCCCGCCGGATAGCGTCCGGCTGGCCGGCGCCAGGTGAGAATCGAGCTTGCTCTGCTCCACGGGTGACAGCGGCGCGCGAATCTGGTCGCGCAGTGTCCTCGCCGCGCCTACCAGGCGCCACGCACGCGGCGCCTCCCCCTGTGCCGCCGCCAGGCATCCGATGTCCTCCAGCAAGTACGCGATGGCCCACGAATCACCCAGTTCCCGATTTATGCGCAGCCCCTCATCATAGAGCGCGCGGGCTGTCGCGTACTCACCCTGCTCGCGCACCACGTTCGCCAGGTTGTTCAGCGCGTTGGCAAGGCCCCAGCGGTAGCCGATCTCACGGTACATGGCGACCGCTTCTTGCAGCCAGGCGCGCGCCGTTGCCTGCTGACCCTGGTCAAGCGCGACGTTGCCGAGATTATTGAGTGACATTGCGATGGCGGACCGATTGCCCAGGGCGCGGCGGAGGGCAAGCGCTTCTTCGTGCAGCGCGGCGGCGACCGCCAGATCTCCCTGAAATCTGGCGACGATGGCAAGGTTATTCAGCAAATCGGCGATATGGGGCGGATCGTCCAACGCCTTGCGAATAGTCAGGCTCTCCTCAAAGCACGACCGCGCGGTCTCATACTCACCCTGTTGGGCGGCCATCGATCCACTGCTTTGCAGCACGCGCGCCACTCCGGCGCGATCGCCAAGCTCCTCGAAACCGGCACGCGCGCGGTCCAGCCAGTTGGCTGCCTCGGCATAGGAGCCGCGCTTTCGCAGCAGCTCGCCGCTGGCGGCCTGGCTCCTTGCCGCCTCCAGGGACGCGCCGATCTGCTCTGCCTGCCGCAGGGCGTCTTGGTAATACGTCGCGGCGTCGCTCCAGCGACCCATCAACTCGAGCACCGCTCCTGTCTGCTGCATGACTCCTATCTGCTCGCTCTCGGGCAGGAGCGGCAACACGCGCTGGTAGTAGCCAAAGGCCGCGTCGTTTGCATAACCGGCCTGGGCGGCCTGCCCCGCCTTGAGCAGATACTCACGCTTCTTCTCAAGGTTCTCGGTGCGCTCAAAGTGGAACGCCAGCAGGTCGACATATTGGTCGAGGCTGTCGGCATAGGTCCGCTCGATGAAGCGCCCGAGCGGATCGTGCAGGGCCGAACGCGTCGCAAAGGGGAGGCTCTCATACGATACTTCCCAGGTGACGTTGTGTTTGAACAGAAAGGCAAGGTCGGGCTCCGGTTTGTCGACCGGAGTCAGGTCAAGGCGACTCAGCTCCATAAGGTCATTCGTGACCTGCTCTGGCTCTCCCAACTCTGGGAAGCTTCCGGTAAGCCAGGCCGCGCGAAATTGCCTGCCGATGACGCTGGCGACTTTCAGCACGGTCTTGTGACCCTCGGGGAGTTGATCGATCCGGCTCAGGATCAGACTGTGCAGCGTAGTCGGCACTTCAATGCGGCTCAGCGCCCGCGCGTCGCGCGGATCCAGCCCACGGTCGTGCAAATAGTTCAGCAGTTCCTCCACGTAAAACGGATTGCCGTCCGCCCGTTCGGTAATGCGCTCCACCAGGGCCTGAGGAGGCGCCGTTTCGGGGCCGTGGAGTCGCTGCATCTTGAGGGTAATCAGTGCTGCTACGTCGTCGCGGGCCAGATCCGAGAGACGGATCTCGGTAAAATGGGGCAGGCTGGACACGCGGAGTTCTTGCAGGCGCCGCAGATCTGGCGGTCGATAAGACATGAGCAGCAGCACCGGAGCCTGGGCGATCGCGCGCGCGATTACTTCCAGCAGGTCATGCGACAGCGGATCGAGCCAATGGCAATCCTCCAGCACGAGGAGCAAGGGTCGCTCGCGGGCAAATGCCAGCAGGCAATCGACCAGCAACGATTCAAGAGAGCTCTTGCGCAGCTTCGCGTCGAACGAGCGGCTGAGCCCGGTGTCGGGTATTGCGAGGTTCAGGACAACGCCAAGCAGGGGCAGGCGCGGCGCCAGGAGGGGATCGATACGGCGAAGGGCCGCGTCAAGCGCGCCTATCTGCCGATCGGTTTCCCAATCAGCATCCAGGCCGAACAGGCCGAGCCAGATTTTCTTCCAGACTGAGTAGCCGGCGCTGGCGCCGTACGGCTCGCATTCGCCGCCGTACGCGGTGATCTGGTGGTCAGTGGCGACGCGGATCGCTTCGGCCACCAGCCGCGATTTGCCCATGCCGGCCTCGGCTGTAATGCCGATCGCCTGTCCCTGGCCGGCGCGGGTACGGAACACATGCTCTTCAATGGCGGAAAGCTCCGCCTGACGGCCAACCATCGGTAGGGCGTAACGCGGCTCGTTCAGGCGAATTGACGCGCGCGCTCTCGCGGCTATCGCGCGATAGACCACGATAGGGTCGCTCTTCCCCTTCACCCGCCGCTCTAGTGGGCCGTCCCATTCGAACAGATCGCCGGTGAGTTGGCGCGCTGCGTGGTTGACGAGGATCTGGCCTGGCGCCGCTAGCTGCATGAAGCGCGCGGCAAGGTTCGTGGCGTCGCCCATGGATGCGTAGGTCTGTGCCGCGTCCGCGCCCGATCCACCGGCCCGCATGCGTCCGGCGCTGATACCAATTTCCACCTGGCCTATATATTCCAGGGCGGCCGGCGGCGTTTGCAAATCGAGGGCCGTGGTCACCGCCCGCGCCGCGTCATCCTCATGGGCGGCCAGAGCGCCGAACACCATATACAGGTAGCTGCCCTTATCGCCAATCGTCAACTGCAGGAGAGCGCCGTCATAGCGGCCCACCACCGTCTGGACCCAGCATATATAGGCGTTCAGCCTGGTGTCGGCATCATCTTCGCCGTCGTAGTCGATCCCGCCAAAACGCACGAACAGGGCGACTGCTGGGCGTAGCTCGGCGATGAACCGGCCGCGGCCGGAACGCAACCGCTCGTAGATAGCGGGGAACAGCCAGGGCCGGAGGGTCTCATACTCCAGCGCGTCCACGGCCAGATCCGGCCAGGGCGCGGACGCTACAGGGTGAGCCAGGGCGCCAACACTGGCCGTCCGCGCGCCGGTATCCTCGTCCGTCCGCCACGTAATCTCGTTGAAGTGCTCGGCCAGATCAACCTGGGGCGCCGCGAGCAGCACATCGCCCTTTTGCGCCAGGTGCTCGGCAGCGGCTACCTGGTCCAGGACGGTACCGGCGATTACCTCGATTACCTGGATCCGCGGATCGCCCACCAGGAACCTCCGCACGGTACCGGACGCGACCGCCACTTTCATGGCCAGGGTGGCGGACAGCCCCGACGGCACTCTGACCTGCGCCACGCCGGGCATCACCCGCTGCATGGCGATGCCGCAGGCCGCGCCGCGCAGGCCGTCGTCGGCGTCAAGCCAGCAGGTGATCGCGTCGCCGCTGAAGCCGATTACACTGCCGCCGTAGCGATGCAGCTCGGCGATCACCGCGTTGTATACGATGGCCAGATGGCGGGTAAGCTCTTCGGCGCCGCGCTGGGGACCAAACTCACGCGCCAACAATTCCGTGAGCGGGGTAAAGCCGGAAATGTCGGCGAAGAGCACCGCGCCGGTCGCCCGGCCCGGCAATTGTTTCCCCTTTGCCAGGGCCTGGCGCCGATCCATTGGCAGGAAGGCCGCGATCGCGGTACGTATATCTCCATCGATATGTTCCGTGTGCGATGTCATGGCCGGCACTTTTCGCGATTGGGCGGTGAAGCGCTCATGCGCATGGTGCATGTGCTGAGCGTACAATCCGTAGGGTATACGGAAGCCGCCGCATTGACTACCTGAGTAATCCACGGGCTACTGTCGCAACGTATCGCCAGGTCCGCGACTCGCCGTAGCCCACAAGAGATGCGACTAATCGACAGGTGATCCAGGCATATGCTGCCGGTACCCGCGCGCGGAATCGGTACCCACGAACGAAGTATGTAAGGGCTTGCATATATGATGATGATAACCCCATAATGAAGCGTTCCCTGGAGGAGATGGCGGAATCTCAGGCATGACCATTGCAAATGGCAGCGATAGCACCGGTGCTATGTGCGCCGGCGTCACGGAGGGGTAACGCCACCATGGGTCGTCACGTTCGTCATCTCAAACTTCCGATCGGGCGCCGCGGACTCGTTCCGCTGCTCGCCCTACTTTGCCTTATCCTGTCGCAGATCGCCACGGTCGGCCCCGCTTCCTCGGTGTCTGTCGCCCATGCCGCCGGCAACCCGGTCATCTCCACGGTGCTGATCGCCGGGTCCGCCGCCAACCCCACTTTCGTGATCAACGGATCCAACTTCGGATCGGCGCCGTCCGCTGCCCCAGCCGCATGCACGTTCGGGTCGGGCTTCGATTACGGCACGGTGTTGCACATCAACGATTCCTCGAACAATCCGCATGCCTTCGATGCGGGCCTCGTCGACCCATCCAACGCATTGAACGACTACATTTGCCTAGATAACCTGGCATACACTGGCGGCACGCAGATATCGTTCACCTTTAACACCTATTACACTTCACTGCAGCCTCCGGGTTACTATCAACTCAATGCCGGCGATGCCTTCACGTTATGGGTGGAGGGAGTACCGTGCTCCGGGACGGTCAATTTCGGCACGGTCGTGAGTTGCGTCCCCCCGACGCTCACGAGCGTCGCGTTCGATGGCACTTCGTCTCCTCCTACGGTCACGGTCACCGGGAGCAATCTCGGCTCCCGGCCCAGCCTGTATGGGACCCAACCAAACGCTGCCTTTGGTTGCAACCCTTCTTCCGGTTCCAACTACGCCTACCAACGGTACGGATTCAATGACACGACCGTGCCATGGCGCTCGGGTCAAGCGGACCCGACCGGGGGCACGGTTGCCAATTGCATCGGCATTACCTTTACCAGCTACTCGGCTACTCAGGTCGCGTTCACGTTCGGGAACGCCTATGGGACAAATGGTTGGACCCTCTTTGGGGGCGACACCTTTACGGTATACGTCGCCGGCGCCCAGTGTTCCGGCACCGTGGACTACAGCACCGCCGTGACCTGCGCGTCTTCGCCCGGGAACCTAGCCTGGACCAGCGCCACGCTGCTCACGCCGAACATCACCGCTACCGCCGATCAGGTCCTGGACCAGGCGGGCCAATCCCGCTGGTATAAGTTCGCCGTGCAACCGAACACCCAGGTGACCGTCACGCTTACCAACGTGCCCGCCGAATACGACCTTACGCTGTATAAGGACATCAACAGCACCTACAACCAGATCGCCGACCCGCAAAGCCTGACCCTGGCCAGCGCCCAGGACGTGCCGGACCACTTCGCGCCGGATCACTTCGCGCCCGATCACTTGGCGCCCGATCATCTGGCGGCGGAGGCGTTCGCGCCCGACCACCTGGCGCCCGAGCATTTTGCCGCCGATGTGTTCGCGCCCGATCACCTGGCGCCGGACCACTTCGCGCCCGATCACCTGGCGCCCGATCATCTCGCCCCCGATGCCTATGCCCCAGACCACCTCGCTCCGGATGCTTTCGCGCCGGACCACCTCGCCCCAGACCATCTCGCCCCCGACCACCTGGCGCAAGACAATGCCTTTACCAGCGCGCAGACCCGCAGCCTGATCGGTATCTCCGCGTTCCCCGGCACTATCGGCCAGGGCATCAGCGCCAACACATGGCTCAACAGCGGGTTCTTCTACGTCCGGGTGCGCGGCAGCAACGGCGCCTTTGATCCGGCGACAGCCTTCCACCTCTCCGTTACCCAGCCCAATGGGGCCTGCGCGTCGTTCAACACCAACGCACTGCCGCCCACCAGCATCACGGCGCCGGCCGGCGGCTACAAAACGATCGTCCTGACCAATCCGGGCCGCATGAGCGGGAGCGCCGCGGACAAGCTCGCCCTGTTCGGCGGCAACGGCGCCCTGCAAACGTTTGGCCAGCGCGCGGACGTGCTCGCCGCGACGAGCGGCGACGGCGGCGTCAATGCTATCGTCGATGTCAGCACGGATGCGCGAGTAGCGGCGGCATATGCCCTGGCGGACGATCCGAGGAATATCACCTGTCCCGCTGCCCAAAACGCGGTGGCCGGCGCGATCAAGGCGATCGTCACTGCCTATAGGCAGCAGAACCCAGGCTTGCAATACGTGGTGATCGTCGGCGACGACCGCGTTATCCCATTCTTCCGCCACCCGGACCAGGCCAGTCTGGGCAGCGAAAGCACCTTCACGCCTCCCGTCCAGGACAACAGCGCGGCGCAAGCAAGCCTCAAGCTTGACTACACGCTCAGCCAGGACGACTACGGCGCGAGCGCCAGCCTCGCCGTCAACGTGGACCAGTTTCCGATTCCGCAACTGGCCGTCGGTCGCCTTGTGCAGACCCCAGCCGAAGTCTCCGGCATGTTGGCAGCCTATACCGCTACCAACGGCGTGGTCTCACCGGGGTCATCACTGGTCACGGGCTACGACTTCCTGCAGCCCGTGGCTAGCGCGGTGCAGGGTGTTCTCCAGGCAGGCACCGGCACAACGCCCGACACCTTAATCGAGGACCGCGCCAGGTCGCCCCAAGACCCGTCGGCCTGGAACGCTGGCCAGTTACTCGGCACCCTCTTGAACAAGCGGCACGACATCATGTTCCTGGCTGGACATTTCAGCCAGAGCACCGCGCTGGCCGCGGATTACACCACGCGCATCTTCTCGACCGACATCGCCAACCCGGCCGTGATTGCCGCCGGAACGTTCAAGAACGCCATCGTGTTCAGCAACGGCTGCCACTCCGGCTACGGCGTGGATAGCGCGGACGACGTGCCATCCCTGACGCTGGAGCCAAACTGGCCTGAAGCGTTTGCTCAGACGCAGGCCACGCTTATCGCGGGCACCGGATATCAATATGGCGACAGTGACTTCATCAAATACAGCGAGAGTATCTATCTCGATTTCAGCCGGCAGCTACTGGTGGGCAGCGGCTCGGTGCCGATTGGCAACGCGCTGAATCTCGCCAAACAACAATACCTGGCCGAGACGCCGCAACTAAACGGTATCGAAGCGAAGTCCGTGCTTGAGATCACCCTCTACGGCTTGCCCATGCTTGGCGTGAACATGCCCGCCGGGCGCACCACGGCCACAAGCGACCCCTCGATCGTCTCGTCCACCACCGCGGCCGCGGCGGACCCTGGTCAATCACGCGGCCTGTCGAGCGCCGACGTCGTGGTGACGCCGGTCCTGACCGCCAAGACCGTCGCGCTCACGAATATCGACGCCACGGCTAGCCCGACCCCGACCCCAGCCACCGCGACGTATCTTGTTGGCTCGAAGGGCGATGTGGTGGTCGAGCCGGCCCAGCCGGTCCTGCCCCTGGAGACCCGCAATGTGAGCGTGCCGAACACGACCCTGCGCGGCATCGGCTTCCGCGGCGGCGACTACAGCGACACGCCAAACATCCTGCCCTTCACGGGCGCCGCCACCACCGAGCTGCGCGGCGTCCACCCCTTCTTCCAGTCCGATGTGCTGTTCCCCATAAAGCCCTGGAGCGCCAATTACTTCGGCGCGCTGACCAACCCGTCTAACCCCACCACGCGCCTTAACGTGATAGCGGCGCAATACCGTTCGGACGGGCCAAGCTCGAGTACCGGGACATTGCGGCAGTACGGGCATATGAACTTTCGCCTATTCTACAGCGACTACACCGGAAACGCCGCCGGATCCAGCGCCCCCTTCATCACCCTGGTCTCAGCCGCGCCGAGCGCGGCCGGCGCCTCAATTCTGTTCAACGCGCACGTAGCGGACGATCCGTCGGCGGGCGTCCAGGCGGTGTGGGTGACCTATACGTCCACTGCCGGGGGGCCGTTCGCCGGCCAGTGGGTGTCGCTGGACCTCACGCAGGATCCGGCGGACTCCACGCTCTGGACCGGCGCGCTGCCGATTCCCGCCGGCGCCGATCCCACCACCATCAGCTATATGGTGCAG
>JANWHV010000210.1 GCA_025450255.1 Chloroflexota bacterium
ATGCCGCTCGGCGAAGTGTTCCAGCGGCGTGAGAAAGCCGATTTCGTCCATAAACTCGGTTGCATAGCAGGCCCAGCCTTCCGCCATGGTGCCGCCGCAAAACATGGCGATGCGCGAGGCGCAATCGACCGCGGCGATCTTCCCGATCCGCGAGTCCGCCCGATAGGCGTGATAGTTTTGCACCTGGTGCCCCATGCCTCCGTGGTGGATCACATGGTTCAGCGTGATCGCGCTGTCGTTGACCGTACGCAGCAGGCGCTCCTGCTCATCAGGCGGTAGATCGGGATCGATGGGCGGCACCAGATATTCCACCGGCAGCACCCGATCGAAGGCGGCGGGTGCCCGATACGGAAGAAAGTAGAGCAAAGGCGCGGCATCCCTGGCCCAGGCGGGACGCGGCACATAGCGGATGGGATAGTCCGGCCAGGTGATCGTGCCGGCGGCAAGCGCCGCGTCGCGAGCACGCTCCCACACGGCGGAGAAACGGCCAAGGTAGTCGGCGACAATGGGATGCCGATCGGCCAGGCCGGCAAGCGCCTCACGCCAATCGCGTGCCCCGAAGTCGCGGGCGTGCTCGGTCAGGTACGCCTCGGCGGTCTCAAGCCGCTCCATGGCGGCGGACTCTATGTGAGCGGCACTCTCCTGGAGCCAGTGCCCGCGACGAATAAGCAGGCTGAGGGCTTCCTCACCGCACCCGACCTGCCCGCCTGGATGGGCCAGGAGACCCGGTCGCAAGTAGTCTTCGTGTTCCTTGAACGCCCTGGCGGCCTTCTCGGCGGCGGCGCGGAGGTGGCGATTGGCGATTCCCTGCTCGCGGCTGATCGTGTCCAGGCCGGCGCCGAGAAACGCCAGGGCTCCCGCGCACTCCCGTAGAGCCCGTTCGGACCAGGCACGCGGCGCCTCGCGGATCAGCGCGCGTGCCTGGGCCAGAAAGGCAGGTATGGCCTCCATGCGGTCAATCGCCGACTCAATCCGTTCGGCAAGGGGCGCGAACGGGCGAAGGAACAGGGAAATAACGCCAAAGATCGCTTCTCCGGTCGCAACGCTGGGGTTGCCGCGCTGGAAGTGCCTGGACTCGTACTCCCAGATTTGGATCTCCAGAAACCCCTCGGCCAGATCCCGATCCATGCGCTCCGGCCGGCTCAGCGGCTCGGCAGGCAGCGCGTGAAAGCGGCGCAAGAGGTCGCGCATCTCGCCAACCGTCTCCGCCAGTCCCTCTTCCGACCAGTCTGGCAGCATGTGATCGTACGCGTGGACGCCGATGAAGGTAGCGTTGACTGGCCGCCCGCGATAATAGGCGCTGAAAAAGTCGTCAAGCCAGCTCGTGAAGGCGGGCGCTTGCGTGGCCATCAGCTCAACCTCTCCACGGCGGATGAATTGGCCGCCGGTCATGCGCGGAATGTTCTTTACCGCGCGGGCGCGGACTCATAGAGGTGGCAGGCGACGGACCGCCCGCCAATGATCCGCGGCGCGGGGTATTCCTCCGTGCAACGCGGCATCACGTGGGGGCACCGGGTATGAAAGTGGCAGCCCGATGGGCGGTTGATCGGATTTGGCGGATCCCCCTCCAGGGCCGGCGCCCCGCTTTTCCGGCCTGCTTCGAGTAGCGGCATGGCCCGGAATAGGGCCTGGCTGTACGGGTGCAACGGCTCGCGGAACAGATCCTCGGTCGAGGCGGATTCCACGATCCGGCCCAGGTACATCACCGCGACGCGCTTGCTGATCTGCCGCACCACGCCGAGGTTGTGGGCGATAAACAAATAGGTAAGTCCCAGGTCGTCCTGCAGCTTCAACAACAGGTTGAGCACCTGGGCCTGAATTGATACATCGAGCGCCGAGACGGCCTCGTCCGCCACGATAAAGTCAGGGCCCACCGCCAAAGCGCGGGCGATGCCGATGCGCTGGCGCTGACCGCCGCTGAACTGGTGCGGCTTGCGGTCCCCTGCTTCGCTCGGCAATCCCACCATGCCCAACAACTCGCCCACGCGCTGAAGCCGATCGGCAGCCGGGCAGATGTTGTGGAACTTCAACACTTCGCTCAGCGTGGAGCGCACGGTCTTGCTGGGGTTCAGCGACGAGTAGGGATCCTGAAAGATGATCTGCATTTTGCGGCGCAGCTCGCGGGTGGCGCGGGCATCGTGGGCCAGGATATTCACGCCGCTATGGTAGACCTCTCCCGCGGTCGGCTCGTACAGGCGCAGAATGGTGCGGCCCAGGGTGCTTTTGCCGCAGCCCGATTCCCCCACCAGGCCCAGGGTCTCGCCCCGCGCGATGGACAGGGAAACACCGTCCACCGCTTTCAGCACCTCGGCGCCCTGCCGGCTCATCACGCGCCGGATGCCGCTCGCCACGGGGAAGTGCTTTGCTAGGTCGCGCACTTCGACCAGGGGCGTGGCGTCGCCTTCAATCATTGGGGCGTGTCGTTGGGCAAGGGAAGGCTCACCCAGCGCCGCTCGCGGAAAGAAAGTTCCACCGCGTTGATCACCTCCTGCACCCAGGCCCCATCACGAAAGTCGCCCTGGTTCTCCGGGCCGCCCGATAAAATCTCACTGGCGAAGCTGGCGGTAAGATTGGAGTAGAAAAGGGTCGGCCAATCTTCCCTCGAGCTGCCGCCCGGCGGATACAATCTGGCTGGGACCTCAATGTCCTTGAACTCCACGTCATCCGGTTTGGCGCCCTTCAGGGTCTCGCAAATGCCGAACTCTTCCACCAGCCGGCAGATCAGCGCCCCCTCGCTCCCGTAGACGCGCGCTTCCAGCCCAGGGTAGTTGCCGACGGTAACGAAGCTGCTCTGCACCGAGCAGATGCTGCCGCCGGCGAATTCGCCGATAAAGATATCGCCGTCGTCGATGTTCGCTCGCGTCATCTTGCCAGTCTCCCGAATGATCCGCTCGGGGATGAAGTTGCGCATCGTTCCCACCACCGCCGCCAGGTCCGATCCCATGAACCAATGCCCAAGGTCGATGATTGGCGCGCCATACCCCTCAAGCGACGAGACATGGATCCGGTCCGGATCCAGATTCTTGGGCGCCTGGCGCAGCGGGGTCATGGGGTCAATCCACTGTGAGTTCTGCTCGTAGCCGTTGAAAATAAAGGGTGTTCCCACATAGCCTCGATCGATCAGCTCCTTCATATACTGCATGGCTGGGCTGTAGCGGAACGTGAAACCCAGTTTGGTCTTGAGCCCCTTCGATCTGGCGAACTCACTGGCCCGCAGCGTGTCGCGGAAGTCGTGCGCGACCGGCTTCTCGCACAGCACGTGTTTCCCGGCATCGAGCGCGGCCCAGGAGATGCGGAAGTGATCGTGGTCGCCGGTGACCACGTCAATCACGTCGATGTCGTCGCGGTCCAGCAGGGCGCGATAATCGTTGGCGACCACCGGAATGTCGTACCTGGCGGCGGCTTCGTGAGCGCGGTCAATCTCCGTATCGCAGATACCTACAATCGTGCAGCGTGGGTCGCGCGCCCAGCCCGGCAGGTGCGCGTTCCCGGCCCAGCGACCGGCGCCGACCACCCCGATTCTCAGCTCAGCACTCATGGGAAAACACCCCTTCTGTTTCTTTATGCCGCCAACAGCGCACGCCGTGACCCGGCCCAACCGGCAAAAGCTCCGTATCCCAGCTCTGACATTGCGCGGTAACCAGCGGGCAGCGCTCGGCAAAACGGCAACCACCCGGCGGGTCGACCAGCCGCGGCGGCGCCCCCGGTATAGGCTGCAGATAGCGCGAGCGGACCGCGCCGGGCAGAGATCGCAGGAGGCCAATGGTGTATGGATGGCGCGGCCGGTTGAGCAGCGTGTTTGTGTCCGCCAACTCCACTATCTGGCCCGCATACATCACCGCTACCCGATCGCAGGTCTGCGCAATCACGGCCAGATCATGGCTGACCAGGAGGACGCTCATCCCGGTCTCGGCCTGCAGATCGAGTAGCAAGCTCAGAATCTGGTCCTGGATGGTCACGTCCAGCGCCGTCGTGGGCTCGTCCGCCAGGAGGATTTTAGGCCGCAAAGCCAGCGCAATGGCGATTAATACGCGCTGCCGCATGCCGCCGCTGAATTGGTGCGGATAATCACGCATGCGGCGCTCGGGGAGCGGGATGCCCACCTTACGCATCAATGCCAGCACCTGCTCCCGCTTCGCGGCGCCGCTCAAGGAGCGATGCGCGCCCACCGCTTCCGCGATCTGCTTCCCTACGCGCACCACGGGATTGAGACCGCTCATCGCATCCTGGAACACCATCGATAGGTGGGCGCCGCGCAGTTGTTGCAGCTCGCGCTGCGAGAGGGCAAGCAGATTCCGCTCGCCGAAGCCGGCATAGCGCACCATGCCGACGCTGCGGGCGGGCGGAGACGGCATCAGGCCGGCCACCGTACGGCAGGTGACGGTCTTGCCGCAGCCGGACTCGCCCACGAGGCCGAAGATTTCACCCTGGCGCAGCGCGAACGAGACGCCGTCTACCGCGCGCACCACGCCGCCTTCGGTGCCAATATAGGTATGCAGGCCCTCGACCGATAATACCTCGGGCGCGGCGGCCAACTGGGCCGCGCGTGCCTCGTCGATGGATGTTCCGGCGATCGTCACGCCTACATCCCGGGCCGGAGCAAATCGGCAAGGCCGTCGCCGACCAGGCTGAAACCCGCCGAGACGATCACGATTGCCAACCCCGGCATGGTGGGGAGCCACCAGGCAGACAACATATAGGGCTGGCCGTCCGCGATCATCGCGCCCCACTCGGGCGAGGGTGTTTGCGCGCCGAGGCCCAAGAAGCCGAGCGCTGAGCCGAGCAGGATATTGCCGACCGCGTCGACCATCGAAAAGATGAGGGCGGGCGCCAGCACGTTGGGCAGCAGGTGTCCCACCATGATCCGTATGTGGCCATACCCGATAGCGCGCGCGGCCACCGCGTATTCCTGGTTCTTGGCCACCAGCACCTCGGCGCGGATGATGCGGGCATAGGTAATCCAGCCCGTCAGCCAGATAGCCACGAACATACTGGTGATGCCAAGGCCCAGCACGGAGATCAGCGCGATTACCAGCACGAAGAACGGGAAGGCGAAGAAAACATCCACGATGCGCATGATCACGGCATCCACCCGACCGCCGAAGTAGCCGGAAACCAGCCCACTCAAGGTGCCGACGGTCACGGTCACCGCGGTAGCGCCAAAGCCAAGGGCCAGATCGATCCTGGCTCCGTTGAGAATGCGCGACAAGATATCGCGGCCAAAAGCATCGGTGCCCAGTGGGTGACCGGCAGTCAACGGCCCGGCCAGCGGATTCACGATGTCCACGGCGGGCGGATCGTCGGGCGTGAGCAGCGGTCCGAACACGGCGGCGGCGACTGACGCCAGCAGGATCGCGGCGCCGATCACCAGCGTGGGATAGCGTCGCCAGAACGCGCGCCGGCGCGCGGCGCGCTGCATGGGAGCCAGCAAGCGGGCCGCGGCGCCGCTGGGCTGCGCGGCCACGATCACGCGTTCCGGCTTAGCCATAGTTCACGCGCGGGTCGAGCACCGCGTAGGTAATATCGGTGAGCAGGTTGATCGCGATCACCACCCCGGCGAAGAACAGGGCCTCGCCTTGCACCAGTGGATAATCGCGCTGGGTGATCGACAACACCAGCAACTGGCCCAGGCCGGGCACGGCGAAGATGTTCTCGATCACCACGGTGCCGCTGATCAGGAACGCCAGGTTGAGGCCAAAGACGGTGACTACCGAGCGCAAGGCATTGCGCAGGATATGGCCGCGCAGCACGGCGAGCCGGCTGATGCCCTTGATGCGCGCCGTATCCACGTATTCGGCGCGCATTACTACCAGCACGCTGTTGCGCAGAGTGCGCACCAGCACGGTGGAAAAGCTGAGGGAGATGGTGAGGGCCGGCAGGAACAGGTAATGGAGATGGTCGATGAACGTGTTCCCGTAGCCGGAGACCGGGAAAAGGTGCAGGTGCAGGCTGAACACCAGAATGAAAATGATGCCAATCCAGAAGGGAGGCATGCCGTAGCCGATCAGCAGGATGGCGCGCACCGTCTGGTCGAATACGCCATCCTTGCGCAGCGCCGACACGATCGCCGTGGGGATAGAAATCGCCGCCGCGAGCAGTGAGGCATAGATCACCAGAAAGAAGGTGGCGCCGCAGCGTTCGAAGAGGATGTTCTTGACCGTGTCGTCGTAGTAAATGGAGTTTCCCAGATCGCCGTGCGCCAGCTTACCCATAAAGATGCCGTACTGCGTCCAGATTGGCTGGTCCAGGCCAAGCGATTTGTGAATTGCCGAGCCTCGTGCCGGCGTATAGTGCGAGCCAAGGAGGGTAATCGCTGGGTCACCGGGGATGGCGTGGATCAGGAAGAATACGGCGATCGTCACGCCCAGGGCGACAGGCACCAGTTGAAGCAGCCTGGGACCCAGGAAGCCGAACCGGCCCATAGCCTTACCTTTCCATGGCAAACAACCGTGATCCCCACCTGGGGCAGGGAGTGGGCGCGCATGCGCGCCCACTCCGCGGCGACGCAGCCGCTAGTGGCTGCTGACCCACATCTTATCGAGCTGATAGACGCCGAGCGGCGAGACCTGGAAGCCATGCACCCAGTTGCCGCTGGCGTAGCGGTACGGCTGGTAGCCCAGGATCACCAGCAATGCCTGATCTGAGTAAATCTGCTGAATCTGGTAGTACAGCGCTTGCCGCTTGGCCGGGTTCAACTCCAGTTCCGCTTGCCTGGCCAGCTTGTTGAGCTGAGCGTTGGTGCTGAAGCTCCCCATGTCGTTGGCGCCGGCGTCGGGCTCCGCCAGGAACGAAACCACTTCCTGCGGATCGATAATGTCGTTGGTCCAGAAACGCTGGCCAAGGTGATCGGCGGCCTTATTGCCGCTCCGCTCGTCCTCTTTTGCATACGCCGTGAGATACTCGTAATCCTGGATCGTCACGTCGATGCCGATCTGCGCCAACTCGGCTTTGATCAGTATCGCCGCGGCGTTGCCGTACAGATCGCCGCTGACTTCAATCAGGTTGACCTTGAAGCCATGCGGGTACGCGCTTTGCGCCAGCAGCGCCTTGGCCCTGGCCGGATCGTACGGGTACGGCTTCACGTTGGGATTCCAGTACAGCATCTTCGGCATCGGCGATCCGGCAGGCGTGCCGTGCCCACTGAGCGCGATCTTGATAATCGCGGCGCGGTCGATACCGTAGTTGATGGCCTGGCGTATCTTCAAGTCCTTGAACGGCGGGTAGTGCTCGTCCACCTGCAGGAAATCCACGCGGGTCGAGGGGAAGAGATTCACGCGCAAATCGGGATTGGCGGCAATCGATGCAAGCAGGTTGGAGGGCGGCGTCTCGATGATATCGGCCTGCTTGCCCTGCAACTGCAGCACGCGCGTGTTGTCGCTGGGCACATCTACCAACTTGACCGTGTCCAGGTATGGCTTCGGCCCCCACCAATAGGGGTTGCGCTTGAGCGTGATCGTGCTGCCCTTCTGCCAACTTACGAACTGATAGGGACCGCTGCCGATCGGGTGATCGAAGAACTTGGCGCCTTCCTTCTTGAGCAGGTTGGCCGGCATGATGCCCATCGCGTAGATTGCCAGATCAGCCAGCAGCGGCGCCCAGGGGTGCTTGAGCGTCATGGTGACCGTCTTGGCGTCGGTAGCGGTCATTGTCTTCACGGCACTGATCAGGCCACCCCAGCCGTTCGGGTTTGCAATGGCATGCTGGAGTGAATAGATCACGTCCGTGGCAGTGACCGGCGTGTTGTTCTGGAACTTGGCGTCACGCAGGTGGAAGACGTAGGTCAGGCCGTCGTTGGAGATGGTCCAGGATTTGGCCAGGCCGGGCATGAGCGAATTTCCGTCCGCGGTGGGCTCGACCAGCCGCTCGTAGACGCTCTGATCGGGCCAGATGATTTCATTGGCCGGGTTGCCCGACGGATCCAGCGAGTCGGCATCGGTCTGGTTGGCGATCACCAGCGTACCGCCGTAGACAGGGGTGTCGGCACTGCGGGCGGCGCCGCGGACGGCGTGACTTGTGGCGGGCACCAGCATGCCAACCATGGCAATACCGGCGATGCCGCTAGCCACGAGTCGCGGGATAGGACGCATGCGGATGAACATGGTAGTTCCCTGCCCCTTTAGCTGAAAGAAATAACGTCCGAAAAGTTTGACGAAGGCAAACTTCTGCTCGCCGGCTTTCGCTGGAACCTTGCACTCCCTCCTTCCCGCCTCAACCAGTCCGCGGCCGCGACAGGAGAGGCTGGCACGAGAATCAACACATATCGGCACAGGCCGTAAGCAAGAATCGTGAATCGCGGTTGCATGATAATGCAGCGATTCTATGCGCCCTATCCTGGGTATGTCAAGCGTGCCGGAGCTATCGGGTGCGTTCATGCGCTTGACGGACATGGGCGTGGTCTGTAGGATAGGCAGCAACGAAACCAGGTTTCATGTTTTTCGAGCGAGGGGAACCAATGAGCGGGCGCTTCGCGGGCAAAGTGGCATTGGTCACCGGAGGGTCCAACGGGTTGGGACGCGCGATCGCGCAAGCGCTTCTGGCTGACGGCGCGCGTGTCGCCATCCTTGACTTGCAAGCGTCCGCTGTGTTCGACGGCCAGGAGCAGGTGATGACCGTCGTCGGCGACGTTGCCGACCCCTCGACCGTGCGGGCCTGGTTTGACGCCGCGATCGCGCGTTGGGGCACGGTCGATGTACTGGTCAACGACGCGGCCGCCTACCCCAATGCCCTGGTTGTGGATATGCCGGTGGAGGACTGGCGCCGCGTGTTTGAGGTGAACGC
>JANWHV010000211.1 GCA_025450255.1 Chloroflexota bacterium
CCAGGTTGATCTGGAAGAAGGGCAGGGCGATCGCCACCACCAGCGCGGTGGCCGCGAGCGCGATTGGTACCGGCGCCCGGCGCGTGATGCGCGCCAGCTTCGGGCCAACGCCGCGATCGGCGTGCGGCGCGGCGCCCAGGCCGGGAATATGCAGCGCGTCGACGCGCGTGCCCAGCAGCGCCAGAATCGCCGGCAGCACGGTGTTGGCCACCACGACGGCGAAGACGACGACGATCGCGGCGGCAGTGCCCAGGTAGGAGGTAAAGGGGATGCCGACCGTCCACAAGCCGAGCATGGCGACGATCACGGTGGCGCCGGCGAAGACCACGGTGCGGCCTGCCGTGGCGGCGGTAGCCACCACCGCGTCGGCGACGGCGAGGCCGGCGTGCAGGCTCTGCCGGAAGCGGGTGACGATCAGCAGCGCGTAGTCGATACCCACGCCAAGGCCCATCATCGCCGCGAAGGCCGTAGTGAAGGACGGCAGGTTTACGAATGCCGCCAGCACGGTAATGCTGAGGAAGCCGGCAATCAACCCGGCGAGCGCGGTGACGATCGGCAGCCCCATGGCCACCACCGAGCCGAACACGACGAGCAAAATGACGATCGCCGCCAGCACGCCGTACAGCTCCGAGCTGCCGGTATTACCCTGATCGGCGGCCACGATCACCTGGCCGCCCACCTCCACCTGGAAGGACGGTGGCGTGGAGGCATGTTCCTGCCAGGTCTTGAGCGCCAGGGGGCTGGACTTGGCGAGGCTGTCCGCCTGTGTGGCGTATTGCACGGCAATCTGGGCGATAGCACCGTCACGAGAGATGGCGCCGGGAGCGGCGTAGGGAGAGGAGACGGCGACGACCTGGGGCAAGTGGCGCAACTGGGCTATCAGCCCGTCGATGCGCGCATGCACGGCGGCGGTGCGAATACCGGCCGGCGCCTTAATTACCACGGTAGCCGCATCGCCGGAACGCTGGGGGAAGCGGCTCTGTAGCAGATCGACGGCTTGCTGCGCTTCGGTGCCCGGCACCGTGAAGCTGTCGACGAACTTGCCGCCGGCCGCGGTGGAGACTCCGACCAGCAGGGCAAGGAAGACGAGCGCGCCAAGCAGGACGCGCCAGGGACGGCGGGCGATGAAGCGGGGCCAGCGGTCGTAGAGCAAGGATCGCGCGGGAGGCATGGAAAGGGCCTTTCGGGTGTGCCGGGCCGGGTGTTGTGTTCACGCCGGGCCGGATATATAATGTGAAAGGAAGTTCCGTTTCACGATTGAAGTGTAGTATGAACCGGAATTCCGCTTCTGTCAATAGGATCGTGCCATGCAAACCAATACACCCGCCAGGCGCGCCGATGCCCTGGCGAACCGCGAGCGCATCATCCAGGCGGCGCAGGCGCTCTTCGCCGAGCGCGGCCTGGACGTGGAGATATCGGAGATCGCCGAGCGTGCCGGCGTGGGGGTCGGCACCCTCTACCGCCATTACGCCAACCGCGACGATCTGCTGCGGGCCATCATCGACAAATCATTCGACGATGCGTTCACCGAGCTGCGGAATACCGCGGCCATCGAAGACCCGATCGAGGCGCTGCGCGCGCTACCGCTCACGGCCGTCGCCATACAATGCCGGCTCGGCTACCTGCAAGGCGTGATGCACGACCCGCGCCTGATCAAACTCTTCAAAGAGAAACACGAGCACGGCGAGCAGATGTTTGGGCAGGTGATGCAACTGATGGCGGAACTATTTGACCGCGGAGTTCGCGCCGGCGTATTCCGCGCCGACCTTGACCGCGATATGGTCGCCATCGCCATCCTGGGGTCGATTGGTCCCGCCATCAAGCACCAGATGGGTACGCGCCCGCTCGACGAGTTCGCCGGCGCCCTGGCGGACTTCTTTATCGCCATTTTCACCAAGCAGTAACCGGGCGATTTTGACCACGCATACCGGCGGCTGCTGCGTGACCTGGCCTTTTTCCTCGACAAGTACGTTGGTAATCACTATGATTAATAGTGATTACTGCATAGATGGGAGATGCCCATGGAAACCAAAGTACTTACCGCGCACATCCCGCTGTCACTCGCGGAAAAGGTCGACCAAATGGCTGCTCGCCTGGATCGTTCGCGCGGCTGGATTGTGAAACAGGCATTGGCGACATGGATTGAGCAGGAAGAAGAGCGGAGACAGTTCACCCTGGAGGCGCTGGCGGACGTCGATGCCGGCCGCGTTGTCGATCACCAGGTCGTGCAAGAGTGGGCGGATAGCCTTGGTACAGCCACACTCTTGCCGGCGCCACGGTGGAGCTGAAATGGACGAGCAAGGCACTCTCCGATTTGACGCGGCTGCATGAGTTTCTCGAGCCGATGAATGCAGAGGTGGCCGCCCGTACCGTGCGGTCTCTCTCCAGAGCGGCACACGATCTCCTCGCGCACCCGCGTATCGGGAGAAGACTTGCGGAGTTTGAACCGCGCGAAGTTCGCCACATCATGGTGGGACGCTATGAACTGCGCTATGAGATTCAAGAAACCACCCTCTATATCCTGCGCCTCTGGCACATGCGTGAAGATCGATAGCGCCAATTGCACGCCAGCGGTTGCCGGCGGAATATGAAGAACAGCACCTTACGGCCCAGCCGTATCCAGGTGCAAAAGGGTCGGCGCCCGCGCCAAAGAACCGCGGCGTCGCCCGCGGTCCGGAGAACCCGGCAAGCCAGAGAGGGCTATGGCCGATGTAGCCGCCATAGGTCTTACCATTGTCAAAGAGGTTCGCGAGCCGCGTGAAATGCGTATCGCCGCGACAGTCACGACGCGCTTTGCCGATCGAGGGCGTGGCCGTGCCGGCATGGCCGGCAGGTGGCTCGGACGCCGCCAGGCCGGCGAGTAAGCAGGCGCCGGCAGCAAGCCGTACATATCCGCGCATCACCCGCGGGTGACCAGAGACGCATTCGGATACCCCGCAAGGGCTATACGCGCTGGCGGAGCATATACAGATCGCGCGCTTTAATATCTTCCGCTCGTGCCACCAGCGCCCGCTCGTCGTCACGCGCGCCGAAGAAGCGGCCGGAGAGCGCATCCCCCTGCCCAGAGGCGAGAAAAACCACCATCTCGGCAGCGCGCTCCGGCGGCAGGTTGTCTCCCTCATCCAGAAGGCGCCGGAACAAGCCCTCCACGCTCGGCACCCCGCAGTGCAGGGCATTCTCCACCATATCGGTGTAGACGAGGCCGGGGTAGATGGCGAAGACATGGACACCCTGGTCGGCCGTCTCCGCCGCCAGGTTCTCGGTGAGCCGGTAGAGGGCGGCCTTGCTCACCGCGTAGGCCGAAACCATTGGGAAGGCCTGGAACCCGGCATCGCTTGAGACATTGACGATGCGTCCGCGTCCGCGGGCAATCATGGCGGGCAGCACGGCGCGCGAGCAGTAAAGTGGGCCGCGTAGGTTAATCTCCAGCACGCGCCACCAGTCGTCAGGATCGGCGCCGGCGAGTGGGCCAATCCGCCCAGACACGCCGGCGTTGTTCACGAGGAGGTCGACCGGCCCCAGCTCCCGCGTGATCCGCTCTACCATGCGCTCCACCGCGTGCCTATCGCTGACGTCGGCGACCGCGGCCAGTACCCGGCCGCCGCTATCCTCTACCAGCGCCAACGTCTCGTGCACCTGGTCCGCCGAGCGCGCGCAGACGGCCACGGCGGCGCCCGCCGCGCTCAAGGCCAGCGTCATGGCGCGCCCAAGCCCGCGCCCGGCGCCGGTGACGAGCGCTACCTGGCCATCCAGACGGATCTCCGCGCCGGCCGGATCGATTGAAGTCACGGCATACTCCTTAACGATGCGCGAATCGGATGTACACGCCGCCGGTTGATGGACGTGCACGAGTCTTTTCCACGTGGCTCACGCGCCAATGCTGGCATTGTATAGCGATATAGACCCCGATCTACAATGCCACCAAAGGGCGGCTATACCATATGACCATCCTCCGGCCCATCCAACTATCTCGCGCGCGCCGGCTAGGCGCGCCGGCGGTGGCGCTTGGCCTCACACTCGGGATCGCCTTGACGGTTTTACCAAGCGGAGGGATGCCGTGGAAGGCGGCAATGGCCTCCGCGAACCGAACGACGGCCTGGGCCGTAATGTCACGGCCGGCAACGGCAAGACAGACCTATGCGAGCTACGGGCGCGATGCGGTCGCGACACTTGAGCAGACCTGGCTCGCGGGGAATCGCTGGCGCATGTGCCTGCTCCCCGGCTGCGCGGTCACGAACCAGGACTGGGGCGCCGATGCGCTCACCTACGATCTCTTCTTTCGCCGGCAGACGACAGGCGATCCATCTATCCGTACATACCTGAGCCGGCTGATCGGCTCAAGCCATGACTACCGTCCATGCCGGGGAACAACCTGTACCCAGTGGAGCGACGTGCCGATGTGGGACAGCATAGCCGCCGCGCGGGAGTACGAGGCGACCGGCCGCACGATGGCGCTGGAGCGCGCCAAGCACGCCTTTGCCGCCGTCCAGGATGGAGGCGCTTACTACGCGCGCGGCGCGTGTCCGGGGATCCGCTATCAGCAGCCGTGGGGCGGCGGTAACCACCTGAAGACCCTGGAGACCGACGCCAGCTACGTCGAGGCGGCGCTGCTGCTCTACCAGGCCACGCAGGATCGGTCCTATCTCGACCACGCGACGACGAGCTACGCGGCGATACGCGCGCGGGTCCTCGACCCGCTGATACCCCTCTACACCGTCTACATCTTCGACGACGGCACGCACTGCACGCAGGCGCCGCACCGCTTCTTCGGGTCGGTCAATGGCACCATGATCGCAACAGGCCTGCTGCTGGCGCGGGCCACGGGCTATCGGTCGTACCGCGACGCGGCGAACGCCACGGCCCGCGCCGCGGCACAACGCCTCGCCGATGCGCGTGGCATCTACGCCGACCTCCAGGCCGAGAACGATATCGGCGCGCCACTCGTCGCGGCGATGTACGACCTGGCGACGCGCGAACGGCCGTCGTTCGCGCGCGACTGGTTGCTGCGGCATGCCGCCGCCGCGGTCTCGGCCGGCGCCGCGGATGGCTACGGCCGCTTCTTCGACGGCCCGCCGCCGCGGAGCCCCTTGACGGCGTGGCAGACGAACGGTGGGTTTGCCCTGATGCTGGCCGCCGCCGCGCTCGACCCAAACGGCCGGCCCTCGGTGGCAAGCGCATGGACGGGCGCGACGTACGTGGCGCGCGAGGTGTCGTCGCTGCCCGCGTCGCTGACCTTCACCGGTTCCGGGATCGCGCTCATCGGCACGATCGGCGAGCGGTGTTGCGAGCCGG
>JANWHV010000212.1 GCA_025450255.1 Chloroflexota bacterium
AGGATTGGCGATGTGTGGCCGTCCCAGCAGCGTGTAGGTGTGGTCCATGCCATTCCAGGCGAGCTCGCTCGCGATGGTCCAGTCCACACGGATCTGGAGGACGTCCCCGGCCTGGACGTATGGGCGGAGCAGACCGATGGCGTGGTGGGCGAGGATTTTCTGTGAGAGGGTCATCGGGCGGCGCCCGTCGGATGCTGACATGGAGATGTGCTCCTTATGTGCGGTGCGTCACGTGCGATCTGAGCGCGCGGAACCGAGAGGCTGGGTGCGAGCGCGAAGCATCTCTCGCCCCATTATGCGACACACGGCCCGATGCGTGAGCCACTGGCCGCCCGCCCTCAGCCAACCGCCCTCAGCCGCTCCGCGCCTAGTGGGTCACTTGTCATGGCCGTGGCCATCAGTGCCCCGCATCGGCACCAGGCCCGGCCTCGGTTGCGATGGGGCCGACGGCCATGTGCGACGCAAGTGCCCCAGCATCCCTCACCCGATTCTTGGGTGGCCACAGTATCACGCGGGAGACGGCCGCTGCTTGCTCGCGTCGCGTCTACGGACGAACCCTCCCCTGGACGTACACGCCATGGGATGCGCCTATGCGCTGACAGCGGTGATTTCCTCGCCAGGCGCGATGGGCAGGCCAGGTAGGAGAGAGTGTGCGTCTGCATCCGCGGCAAGGAGCACCCCGAAGCGCCATACGAAGTGTCCCGCAACCGTACCGTCTGGCCCTTGGAGGCGCAGTTCACAGCCAGCCGCTCTATCTGGGGCCACATTACTGCTCGTTGCCCCATACTGGCCCGACGAAACCATGCGGAGCAGTAGCTCCACACCGGCACTACAAGAATCCAATTCACTGGTTAGTTGTAAAGGTGAAGATGAAAAGGCGTTAGAGAGTTTCCAGCCAGTGCTGCCTGCGTATTCGAGTGCCAGGGTAAGTTCAGTCCGGGTCTGAAACGTAGCCGCACCTACCGGCATGCCCGCGGCAGTGGTGAAGCGCCAGCCGAGCGACGCCCCCTCGCCGACCAACCAAACGTCGTTCGCGTGGAACTGCCCCAGAAGATCCAAGTGTGCAAATGTGGACCCGGTGCACCTAAATCCGTCGCAAGGATTCATGGAGCTGCTCATACCCTCGGGTGGCGTCCCATTCGGGATCGCCACTGCCATTGCCAAAGTCGGGGTTGCAGCACGTCGACTCACAACCGCGCCCCTGCTGTCAAGACCGGTGGCAAAAAACTGGCCGGGTGGTACGGTGGTCAGGAGTGGCACACTTGCGAGTGCCTGGCCTAAAGATTGTAATGCGCGGCTGCGTATATCGGGCGGCAAGTCATCACCAGTGATGGGCACGCCAACAAGGAGAGCAGGGTGGATCACCGCTCTGCCGGTATCTATAGTCATCGCGGGCGCGCTGCTAATGACCGTGCAATCGCTTCCGGCGGTTACCTGATCAGGGCTGATGGCAGAGCCGTGTAGAATGCATGTATGGGGTCGGAAGGGCGGAGCAGTTAACGCGATGCGGTTGTTGCCCGGCAGTAGTCTGATGACAACCGGCCAGTGATCTCCAGCTTCGCGCCCATTGACAATCACGGTACCGAAAGAGATGTTGCTGACCAGTGCGATTGGGCCGTGGACTGAGGAGGGGACCACAGGCGTCTGTCGGGCTAGCTGCGTTGGTAAGACCTCGTGGAGAATGATGGCAGTCGCGAAGGAAACCATTGCGAGAGCGGTTGCAACTTGCGTGACACGCTTCCCCACAGATGCTCGATTCCTCAGAAGCGCATCAAGGTCCTTGGACACGAGCTCCGCACTACCGAGTGTCGCATCGCTGGTGTGTACTGACTCGTCATCAGGCGACTGTGGCATACCTGTCCCCTCTGATTTCGACCAAGGTGACTTGACTATACACATCTACTGACAATGCTGACACGAGGTCATCGGTGTCGAATGGAGCAAGAATCGGCGCAAGGGTGGCGGACCGCGGGCAGGCGGCAGTCACGCGTGCTGCTCCAGTTACCGCCAGCGCACCCCAGGGAAGCGTACCGGCGACACAGGGCGATACGGCCGATGCCGTGCCCGGCGCGGGGTTGCTGATGCGTGGACACAGCAAGTCGGATCTCGTTGTCAGCGAGATAGGATCTCAATCTGCTTACGGTCAAAACTGAGGGCCATCCTCCGACCGAACAGCGTAATCAATACCTCAACCTTCCGGTTTTCTTCCAGCACAGCCATAACGGGACCGGCGAAACCGCTAAATGGCCCGTCTACTACCTTGACTATCTGGCCGTCGTGTGGGCTAGGAAGGACGGCTTGCTCCATATTCACTCCCTCGCGGTGACCATGCACGCAGACGTATGCCTGATTGTCCCATCGCCTTATTGTCAGCACCCACAGGGAGCATAGAGCACCAGGGCAAGATCTGCAAGGGTTTCGGGGATCAGTACCGGGGTTTGAATCGCCCACACGCGGGTGCCGTGGACCAGCGGCTATGTGAATTGACGTCTATTCTGGACAAGTTGAGCCTCCTGGTAGGCTAGCGCAGACGTGAAACGCGCCTAGCGCCAGGAGGGTCTCAGCATGAGTATATTGGAGTTGTACTGCTCGGTCGATGATTTCGGGCAGACGTTTCCCCCGCAATGGGAGCCGCACGTGCTCGCGTCCGCCCAGCGGCAGCGGCGCCAGCGGGCGACGGCGCTGCATCCCAGCGAGCTCATGACCATCATGCTTGCCTTTCATCAGTCGCCGTACCGCACCTTCAAGACGTACTACACCGAGCATGTCTTGCAGCAGTGGTGGGGGAGTTCCCCCCACCTGGTCAGCTACCCGCGGTTGGTGGCGCTGCTGCCGACGATCCTCGTGCTGCTGACCGCCGAGCAGCGGACGCAGCTCGGCAGCTGCACGGGCATCAGCTTTTTGGACTCGACCGCGCTGCACGTCTGCCACAATGCCCGGATCAGCCAGCACCGCGTCTTTGCCAGCCGGGCGAAACTGGGCAAGACCTCGGTGGGCTGGTTCTTCGGCTTCAGGCTCCATCTGGTGGTCAACGACCGCGGCGAGCTCCTCGCCTTCTGCCTGAGGCCGGGCAACTTCGACGATCTTCGGCCGGTGCCCAAGCTGCTCGCCTACGTCCGCAGGCGCTTCGGCAAGCTCTTCGCCGACCGCAGCTCTATTTCCCAGCCCTTGGCCGAGCAGCTCCTCATCGAGCACGGCATCCAGCTCATCACCAAAATGCGCAAGAACATGCGCAACCGGCTGCTTGACGTCTCGGACAAGCTGCTCTTGCGCAAACGGGCGATCATCGAGACGATCGATGACCAGCTCAAGAACATCTGCCCGATCTAGCATTCCCGGAATCGCAGTCCCGTCAACTTCCTGGTCAACCTCGTGGCCGGGCTCATTGCCTCCTGCCACCAGCCCACGAAATCCGCGCTGGACCTGGATCCGTACCGCCTCCCGGCGGCGCCTGCGGCCGCAGACTATGCTGCACCCGGCCGGTGGCCTGGCAGGTCGGGTAGCGCGCATGTTTCTCCTGATGCGCGGTCACAACGAGAGGCTGAGGCGAAAATGCGTACCGTGGGGGTTCACAGCCCTAGCCCTTCTCATCCGCGGTAGTGGCCCGGACTGGCATCTGTTAGGGTGCCCCCTGGACTCGCCAAAACGCCGCGGCTGTACGGCACCGCTTCGCCCACGGCGGAGCTCGAGACTTCAGCCTCGAGCTCCTGCGTTTTCCTTTCGTGACTCTGTACTCCACTTCGTTTGCTGCAGGCACGACGGCCTTTCAGGTGCCACCTCCCGTGGCTACGGTATCTAGTTGACAATGAAGGTTGTGCAGTCCCCCCAGTTAGGCCAATTTTTAGTCTCGCTCGTCCCTCCGTCTGGGAATGCGGTTTGCGCGGCCATACATACCACCCATTTCGTTCCGGTGGGGCCAGCAAGAAACCATTGACTTGTTTGCTGGGCCGTGGTCCCGAAAAACTGCTGGAACCCGGTTGTCCACTGGCTAGTCCCATTCTGAGTTAGGCGACAGTTCATGTCTGTCTCAGCAGCCGGCGCAACAGTTGCTTTGCACTGGCCTTGGATCTCGGTGACTTGGCCGCACACGTTGTGTTGGCCGAATAATTGTGTCAAATAGTATGAGGTATCCACTAACGGGGAATTCCCTGCGTGGACATTCCGCGTGGGCACACTGATCGTTCCCTGCTCCAATAGCTTCCAAGTGCCGGTCCCCGTCCCCGATCCACTGGGTGCGCAAGCGTATGCTACACTGGAAGTATTGCCGACGGAATGCACTGCGCTGCTGGCGGCAACAGCGAGCAACCCAATGACGATCAATCGCATGAATCGACCTGATTTCAACCTGCTTGATCCTTTCTGTAGCTGGCGACGAGCAAATCGGGCGCACGGTCAATAGCATGTGCCGGCCGAATTGCCCGATGGGCGGAGTATACGGGCGGTGTTCTCAACGCGTAGGGCGACAATCTCTGCTTCGGGCATCATGCTACCAGTCTACCAGGCACCGCAACCCCGTCTTGAACAGTTACTACATCAGGCTGTCGCCGAGGAGATCAAGGGCGCGTTGCGCGGCGCGGCGGTGCCGCACCACGACGAGACGGGACCGCGCGCCACGGGGCCGGCGGGCGCGCGGCAGCGCTGGGCACATGTCACCTGCACCAAAGACTTGACGTACGACTCCCGCCACGCGGCCCGCGGGGTGGCCGCGCTCGCGGCCATGGGCATCCTCCCCGGCGATACGGGCGTCAGCGTCCACGACGGATGGACCAGCTACCGGCACGACACGACCTACCGCCATGCGCTGTGCCACGCCCACCACCTGCGCGAACTGACCCTCGTCAAGGAGGTGCGCCAGCAGGCGTGGGCCGGGCACCTCAAGCCGCTGCTGCGCGAGATGCACGCCGCCGTGGTCCAGGCTCGCGCGGCCGGCGCGCCCCACCTGGCGCCTCCGGCGCGTGGGGCATTTGTCACCCGCTACCAGGCGCTGCTGGCCGGCGCCCAGCGCAGCATCCCCAGCCGCCGCCCCCCGCGGACCGGCCGCGCCGGCGTGGCCGCCGCACGCAGAGCCCGGTGCGCAACCTGCTCGACCGGCTGTGGGCCTTCTAGCATGAGGCGCTCGCCTTCCTGGACGACTGCGCCGTGCCCTTCGACAACCATCAGGCGGAGCGCGACCTGCGCCCGATCAAGATCCAGCAAAAGATCTCCGGGACGTTCCGCGGCGAGCCCGGCGCGGGCGCCTTTTGCACCCTGTGCAGCGTCTTGGCGACCTGGCGCAAGCAGGGCCGCTCCGGCTTCGTGCTCTTGGAGGATGCCTTCGCCGGCCACTCACTCAACTTCCAGCCGCCGTCTTGCACAGTTACCTTGCCGCGCAAGAATTGTGAGACCATCGCCGCCACCGTCGCGGGCACCTCGACCGAGCGGCTGCAACACCTGCTCACCGATGCGGAGTGGGGCGCCGAGCGCCTCAGCGAAACCCGCGTGCGCTGGCTGAGTGCCCGCAGTCCGCGGCAGGGCGTGCTGGTGGTGGACGTCACGGGGCTGCCCAAACAAGGGAAAGCCTCGGTGGGCATGGCGCGGCAGTATTCGAGGACGCTGGGCAAGATCGGCAACTCTCCGGTGGTGGTCAGCGCCGAGGGGGTCGCCGACGCGCCCGAGACGAGCCAACCCTCGCACTGGCCAGTCAACGCCCAGCTCTACCTGCCGGCGACCTGGACCAGCGACGCCGCCCGCGGGACGGCGTCGCGCATAGAGCATAGGATCGTGGCACCGCACCGCACCGCGCAAGGCAGCCCACCCGCTCTCAGAGTGACGCCCAGATCGTTGATGCGCCGACCGGGCGTTGGCTATGCTGTGCTCGCGTTCCGCGCGAGGGAGTTGCGCGCGATATCCAGGCGGCGTATCCGTGTGCTTGGCCCTACCCGCTGTTCCGACCGGCTCTCAGATTCCCTCGGACGCGCGGTAACCGACGCGTGGCCGCGTCACGCGGCCAGCCTGACATTCAACCTCGCATCCCAACCGCATAGCGCCGGCGGCCCCCGCCATCGTGTCTCCGCCGTGTCCTCGGACATGAGAGCACCGCCGCGCCCACCATCGCGTGGGGGCGGTCTCGTCTCGTGTTGTCCGCGGCCACTTCCGTGCGCGTCCCACGCGTCCGGAGCCGGCTCGCGGATCCATCGACCGCTCGAGGATCGGCGTCCATGAACGTGCTGCTTCGCTCAAGCATCGCCCCTTCGTGCTCCTCTGGCTCGGCCAAACGACATCGCGGCTCGGTGCGCACTCGACTGATACACGTTTCGGGTGATCGGATCCGCGTCGACGGAGCGGCCGGTGGCCGCCCGCTGAGTCGATAACCGTGCCCTTGGTGATTCCCCGCACCGCTTCAGGGTGCCTCCTCGCCTTACTACCGCGCTCGCCGTCAGTGCTCCCGCGCGCCGGCTGGCCGCTGCCATGTTGATGCCTATGGGGCGGCCGGTGACCGCCCGGCACGCTGGTGCGGGAACACTTCACCTGTGTCGCGCACGATGTGGCCGCTGGCAACCTAAGGGCCATGCGGCGCCCGACACGTGCTCCGTCGCACGCCGCTCTGGCTATCCACGCATCCTGGCGCGGTATGCTCTTGGGGAGCCGCTTGGGACATCCGCCTGGGGGCGGTATGCCAGCCAACACGATGATTCGCGGGAGGATATACACTATGCCCGACGACCAATCACGTCCATTCTCCAACCTGGATAGCGCCGAGTTCATGGTGCTGACCACAGTGCGCCAGACCGGCGAGCCAGTGCCCACCACCGTCTGGTTCGCCGTGGATGGTGACACGCTCTACGTCACGACCCAGATAACCGCCGGCAAGCTGAAACGCGTCCAGGCCGATCCGCATGTCACGATGGCGCCGAGCGACTCCCGGGGCCACATCCGCGGTCCAGAGGCGCACGGCCTCGCCCGCGTCCTCCCGCCGGATGAGCATTTCCCGGCGCGCGCGACGCTCGCGGCGAAGTACCGCGACCAATGGACGGCGGCGACCGCCGACCCCGCACGCGACGCCACCCGGACCTTCCTCGCGATCCGATCCGCCAATGCGTGAGCCAACGCACGCGAAGTGTTGACCCGGTATACACTCCGAGGTCGTGCCACCACATCAGGCCACCGTGGTGCCAGCTCGCCCCAACGACGCATACACGTCGCATCGTGCCGTGTCGACGTGGCTCCCACTCGCCCCGCCGCCGCGCACTTCCTTCCGCCTCCCCCTCGCCATTGCGGCCCGCCGCCCGCTGCCGCTCTCTGCCTCCCCCTCTCCATCGCATGGAGAAGGGGCCAGGGGGTGAGGTCCCTCCCCCGCCAAGCGATCCGCCCACCATCCACCGCCACCCGTCACGGTCCAGCCTCCCCCTCGCCCCTCGGGGAGAGGGGGGCGGGGGGTGAGGACTCCCAGGGGGCCGGTGGGTGAGGCCCCCAACCGCCAGGAATCCATCACCCGTCGAGGTCAACGAAGTCGTCGAAGATGCGCGCCACCAGCTCCTCGTCGCTCCCAATGGCGCCGGGCTCCCCGGCGGCCGCGCCCTCCTCCGCACGCGCCTCCGCGCGTTGCGCCTCAGCCCGGCGTTCCTCGTCGTGGCGCAGATAGGCCAGCAGGAATGGGTCGAGCGCCCCGCCCAGCACCTCGCGCGGGCGGCCATCTCGCTGCCCGGTCCGCGGGTCGCGCACATACTGAGTGCGTGCCAGATTGTAGACGCGCGCGATGACATCCGTGCCGTCCAATACGCCCGCGCGCGGCGGACACTCGCGTCGCGCCGCCAGCAGTGCGCGGCCCACGGTCTCGGCCTCCGTGGCGCGGACACGCACACGTAGCCCGGTCGCGCCGTCCGTAACCTCGGCCAGCATCACCGGATGATCGGGATGCTCACGGCCATGGCCATCCCGGCTGTGGCCATCGTGGCCATCCCGGCCATCACGTACCACCGCCAGGTGGGTCCCCTGGGTCGCGCCGGCACCATCCGCCGTCTCACCATCCCCCGCCCGCGGGCTGGGCAGCACCTCCACACGGGCCAGGCGGACCTCGGCGTGCCGGCGCACGTCTCGGCCGTGACCCCGTCCATCCTCGGCCGGCGGGTGCTGCGCCTTGTGGATACCCGTCTCACCGCGCAGGATGCGCCCGATGCCTGGCCCCTTGATGAGCACGATGGGCGCGCCGCCCGCATCCGCCACATCAGCCACCTCAAAGCCCTTTCGCCGCGCCCACTCCGTGTACATCGCCGCCAGCGTGGCAGGCCAGTCGCCTGCCTCGCGCACGCGTGGCCCGGTCACGCCACCCACGCAGACGAACACCGCTTCCGCGCCGGCCTCGTCGCCGACCGCGCCCGCCAGCTCCAGCTCCGCCAGCGCCACAGCGCCCTCCAGTGCCTCGCAGCGCGCCGCGAGATCGCGCATCCCCGCGGCGTCGCCATGCCGGCGCACCATCTTCGCCCGCTCCGCCAATCGCTCCGCCCGATTGCGCAGGTCGTTCAGCCGCTCCTTCACCCGGTCCA
>JANWHV010000213.1 GCA_025450255.1 Chloroflexota bacterium
ACCTCTTCCACAGTGTGAGCCGGGCGCGATTCGATACCGCCGCGCGGTCGCTGCGCCCGCGCATCCCGCGGCTGGCCAGGGAAGAAATCGTGATCGAGCTGGCGCGCCTCGTGGCCCTGGTTGGCGATGGCCATACACGCCTTTCGCTGGCCGAGGTTCCCGGCTTCCGTCGCTATCCGCTCCGGCTCTACCACTATGCCGACGGCCTCTTCGTGCAGGGCATCGCGCGCGAGCACCCGCGTACCGCCGGTTCTCGTTTGCTGGCCATCGACGGCGCCCCAGCCACCGATGCCTATGAGGCGATGCGGCCATTGATCAGCCACGACAATGAACAGGGGATCAAGGCCGCGGCGCCAACGCTGCTGACTATCCCGGAGGTACTGTGGGCCTGCGGCGTGTGCGACGCGCCTGAGCAAGCATCCTTTGTGCTGCAGGCCGCGGACGGGGAGCGCCAGGTCTGCACGCTGGCCGCGGTGGGAGCGCTGCCCTCCGATCTTGCCGATGCCCGTGACGGCGCGGTATCCCCGACGCCGCTGTGGCTCCGGCGGTCAGCCGAGCACAACTGGTGCGAATACAGCGGCCTCCGCTGCACGGCGTCCGCGCTCTGGTGGCAATACTCCCTGCCGAACGACGATCGACCCTGGATCGCCCCCGATATTCCGGCCGCGCTATGGTCCGCGGACTACGCCGCCAACCGGGACCCGGCTGTTGAAGCCGCCCTGTCCGCCGGCCCGCTGGAGGGCCTACCGCGAGACGACCGGTACGCGCCTGTCCATTTCGCGCCCAGACACAGGTAAAGGCTGGTGTATGGTCAAACTGGCCGTGCCACCTGACATGCCGCGCCAGAAATACGAACAATGACGGGCCGCATAAAGTACGAACGCAGAAACGGATCAGGCTTTCAGCGCCCGCAGCAGCTCCTCGCAGCTCATACCCAGCAGAATGCCGGCGGCCAGCAGTCGCTCGACCACGAAGCGTTCCTCGTCCGGCACGCCGTCGACGAGGGCAGCCAGCAGGGTTCGCACGGTGGCGGGCGATGCGCCGACGAAGGACTCGGCGTTTGGCGGCAACGGCACGCCAAGCTCCCTCAACACACGTAGGGCCTGGGCCCAGCCTCCCGCATATACGGCGCTGTCTCCCTGCCGGGCGACGAGAGCCGTGCCGGCGCCCACGGGCGAGGTGGGCTTGCCCGTCGTGCCGCTCGCGCCAGACGTGGCGCCCGGACCAGTCGAATCGGGCGCGGGCGGCGGAACATCCGGATCAGATGACACATCCCGAGGCGCGGGCACGGGAGCCGAATTACCAAAGTTTGGTACCGCTGGCGCGACCACGGCCGAACGGCGCCGATTCGGCTTGGCGGCGTAAACGTCACGCGGGCGGATTACCTCGCCCAGCCGCGCCCGCGCCAGCCAATCTTGCCGTGTCTCGGCGTCGCGCACGCTGGCGATGGCGGCGGCGGCCGACTTGGTGAGCAGCCCTGTCTCGACCGCTTCTTCTACCTCTTCGTGACGCAGCAGCCGTAGGCGCTCGTCGACGTAGCCTTGCGAGCGATGCACGCGCGCCGCCACGCCGTCGGTGCTGAGCTTTTCGAGGCGCATGATTTCCTTCAGCGCGCGCGCTTCCTCGACCGGATTCAGATCCTCGCGCTGCAAGTTTTCGATCAATTGCAGGACACGCCGCTCCGCCGCCGGGCTCTCGCTCAGCACCACCGGCACGCGTGCCAGCCGGCGCCGCGCCTCGTCACTCGTCGCGCTTTGTATCGCGAGCCGGATCGCGGCATAACGGCGGCCGCCGGCCACGATCGTGTAGCGCATGTCGCCGTCGCGCCCCAGACCGTCCTGGCGCACGACCAGCGGCTGCAAGATACCGTGGCTGGTGACGGATTTCGCCAGCTCAGCCAGCCGATCGGGATGCATGTATTTTCGCGGCTGGTCCGGATCGGGGAAGAGTTGCGAAACGTCCACTTCACGGGCGCCCATCAGCAAGCGGTCGTTGCCCAGGTGTACATTGGTCGGCGGCGTGCCCGGCTGGGCAGAGGCGATGCGCGGTCCGGTCGAAAGGCTCGGCACCACGCGCGGTCCCGTTTTCCGCGAAGCAGTCATGACACAGCCTCCACCGCGAACATACGCGCCGCCAGCGAGCGGAAGGCGGCCGCGGCGGCCGAGCGCGGGCTGCTGCTCACCACCGGCACCCGCGCGTTGATCGCCCGTTCAACTAACGGCGAATGGGGGATGGGATCCGCGATCAAGGCGCCGTAGGCCGCGCGCAGCGCCAGTAGCCCATCGCGCTGCGGTGCTTCGTCGGCGTGGAAGTTTGAGGGGAGGATGGCCTTAATCTCGGCGGTGACAAAGCGATAGCGGCGCAGCTCCTCGCGCGTGGCGAAAATATCCGCCAGCGCGTCGATATCCTGTTGCGCGCCGGTGCGGGTCGGGACCACCGCCAGGTCGGCCCCCAGCAGCGCAGCTGTCTGGGTGAAGCCAAGCATGGGCGCCGTGTCGATCACGATGGCGTCGTAGTCGTCGCGCACGTCCTCCAGCAGCAGGCGCAGGCGGAGAGGTCCGGTGGGGTTCTGCGCCAGGGCCAGCGCGGTCGCTTCGATCGAGCGGTCGCCCGGCGCGAGGTCCAGCATCAGGCCGACCGAACGCACGATGTCACGCATGCCGCGCCCGGTCTCGGCGATGCGCGATCCGATGCCGTGCTCCGGCGAGACCGGCTCATCAGAGAGAGCGCGGGTCAGGCTGGCCTGGCTATCGAGATCCACCAGCAGGCAGCGACGGCCCGCCGCCACCAGGGCGCCGGCCAGATTATAGGCGGTGGTGGTCTTGGCGCTGCCGCCCTTGCGGCCCAGGATGGCGACCTGCACGGCGCTCATGGCCGCGCACCGGGCAGTTCGGGCGCGGCGCGGCGCGTTCCGTCACGCGTGGTAGGATCCTCCCCACGGGCTGCCAGCCCATCACCAGGAGCGAAGTGGTCCGCCAGGATCGCCGCAATCAACTGGTTCCGCGAGAGCCCCTCGCGGGCCGCGCGGTGATCGATGCTATCCACCACGCGCGTGCCCAGGTACACGGTGATCGTGCGCTTTCGCTCATCCTCGGGTAACGGGGGCCGTCCTAACCTGCCGCGCGCCATGCACTGTCTCCCAGAATATCTTTGCTCAAACAAAGATAATGGACGCCGATGCATCGTGGGTGCCACATTGTGTACAGCGGTATGCCGAGATGCTGAGCCGTGAGCTGTGGGCCAAACTGGGCGCCGAGCATGATGCCTATGTCACCGTCGATCGCTACGGCACCGCGCTGCCCGACGGCGCGTTTCGGACAGATGATCGTACAACAAGGTCACGGCAACGGACAGGCGATCGTGCCGCCCGCCTGGATCCAGGAGACACGCCGCCAGGGTGAAGACAGCATACGGCTGAACGGACCATGGTGGCCGGAGGTATACCCGAAGGGCTCGTATCACAACCAACCAGTGTTTCGGCATGGACCGAAGTCCGTGCCACGCCAAGGTAGGACATGATGAACAAGCCGGTGGAGCTATTCGGCACGGCGGATTACCGCTCGCGCTTCCGCCCCTGTCCACGCGGCGGCCACTGGCCGGACTCGATACGGCTGCGCAGGAATCCGGCTGGGCTCTCCAGGCTCTTCCCGCTCTCTCCGCGTACATAGGCGAGCCAACCGCGGATACGCTGCTCCTCCTCTGCATCGCCCGTGGCGTACTGGAGCGCGAGATCCGCGCTGAAATACGCGCCAAGCGCCGCGGCCACGCTGAAGGCGCCCAAGGCATGGAATGTCGCTTCAAGCTCGCGCCGCAGGGCGCCGTGATACGAGCGCCTCCGTTCCTCCGCATCGGTCCAATCGTCGCCGCCCTGACCGAGGAATTGCTCGGCTGAATAATAACAGTCGGTCGCGACCCGCAGGCCCCAGTTCCGCGCCGTGGCCTCGATGTCGCGCCGGGCCAGGGCAGCGATTGAAACAACCATCGCGGCGCCGTCGTCGGTTTCGATCAGCACGTCATCGTGCCCAAGCGCGTATGCAAGTATTTCTCGATCGGTCCGCAGGACCACACCACCAGACCCGCCTTGGTGGTGGTCTATTTCCTGAGCGTCATTATTGGGATTACCTTTTTGGGATTGATCCTTCGAGTCCTGGCCCGATACCGACCCCGTCCCACCGGAGACGGACCCGGATGCGGGCCGTGACGCCCCTGGTCCTGCGGTGAAACCTGGGAGGTCGGCCGGCGGACCGGGATCGTCTCCCCCGGCACCACCAGGTGCCGCGCCGGCACTACCCAGTGCTCCGGCAATACCACCAGGTACCTGAGCGGACGCCCCAGTACCACCCTGGACCCCCTCGGCTTCCGTTGCCGATTCGAGCAGGAACGCCCAGTCGTCGCGCGAGCGCAGATGGCCTTTCTTGCGGCGCAGCGGCTCCCAGTTTTGCGGCAATAACGCCACGGCCCGCGCGACCGCTTCGGCCTGGGTGGCGCCGCGCCGCCGCGCCGCCGCGACCAACCCGGCCAGCCCCTCCTCGATTGGCAGCGGCTCGAGCAGGTAGTAGATGTTGTTCGCATTGCCGCCATCCTCGCGTTCGTTCCGCTTCACGTGGATGAGCTGCAGATCGGTGAGCAGCGTGATGGCGCGGACCACCGTCCCCTTGCCCTTCCCCCAGTGGCGGGCCAGACGCGCCAGCGACGGCCAGCAGTACTGGCCCTTGTTCGCCATGCAGGAGAGCGAGCAATAGATGGTGAAGGCATCGGCGCCCAGTAATGGACCGTAATCGTCGACAATGGTGTCGTGGATCCAGAAGCGCTCATTCGTCCGCATGTCGCGGACCACGATACCGGCCTCCACGCCGGCTTCCTCGTCGAGGTCGCCGTCGATCGGCACGGCACCGCGCGGATTCATGGGCAAGCGGGCACGGTCCGTCATGCCTCCCTCCCCGTCTGGCCCAGCGGCGCGGATCCGTTTCGCGCCTGGCGACCGAAAAGGCTTGACAGCAGTTTGATTCCGGCCCTAAGATTGAGCATAGAGAAGCGCCTCCCGTCGCGACTGCCAGTCGCGCTGGGAAGACGGCTCGAACGTTTCCGTCGCTGGTGATGCACTCGGAGCTCCTATCCACAGCATCACTGGATATTTGGACTGCTCTTTTGGAAAACCTCTACGCATTGCAGTGCGTGGGGGTTTTTTGTTGGCGTCTGCCTGGATGGCAGATGGACCAAGAGCAGGTGGCCGCACGGCGCCTGGTTGCCCGCCGTTATGGCGGATGGGTGCTGATTCGCTCAGACATCAATTGTGTCCTTTGCACTAACATCACCTACGCCACGTGGTGGCGAGGCGGCGAAGCCTCTTCGGCGCGGCGCGGGGTGAGCAGCTTATCCATTTCGCGCGCCACCTCGCCGATATCCATGAACAGGAAGGCGGACTGGCCGTCGAGCGCGCGCACCGCCTCAGTACGGTTACGGTAGATAAACACGTCGCCGTTGAGGCCGACCAGGCTCAATTCACGCAGCGGATCGCTGGAGTATTCCCGCAGCTTCGCCACCGCCTTGCGGATCATTTGCAGCGTCACGCCCTGATCCTTCAGGCGCATCACCACGCGGATGCGCACCAGATCGTCGAAGCTGTAGCGGCGCTTGACCGTGCCCTGGCCGCTGGGCTGCAGGAAGCCCGTCCAGGCCCAGTGATCGAGCTGGCGAGCGCTGGCGCCGGCAAGGCGGCACACCTGTCCCGTGGTGAAAATCTCCTGCGCCTGCATCATGCCACCTCCGGCCCCGTTTGGTTCGCAACATGCATGTTGTGATCGATTATAGGGGCACGGGTAGCCTGCGTCAAAGGGGGTGCGAGTTAGTGCCGGTGGCCGCTGAGCGACGCGCCCGGTCCCACGCCCGCTCACGCTTCCGGCTTCGTGCGTGGCGCCTACCTGCTCTGACTCGCGCTCTTCGTGCCTCCGTAGGCTCCGTGTTGACGATGAGGATTCGTGGGAAAAGATAAGGGTTTCAGCCCGGCGCACAGCGCGGCCAGCGCCAGGCAGAGAGGCGAATACAGCCGGCGATTCCAGCGCTTAAAGGCGACCGATCGGTGCTCGTGCGGCATCAGCCCCATGCAGCCGATCAACCCACGAGCGCCAAGCACGGCCACGACGGCGCCGGCGCCAAGCCGTTGCAGGCGGGGCAGCGTTCGCGGCATGCCCATCACGAACCCGGCACTCGCGGACAGCAACGATGCCACCGCCAGGCAGGCAACGCTGGACGGCATGTGGTCGTGGCCGATAACCGCCTGTGCCAGGGACCGTTCATCGCGCACCGGCCACGACGATCCTCGCGCCCAGTTCGCGTGGATGGCCGCCACGATCAGCAGGCTACCGGCTCCCAGGCGGCGCGCTGCTCCGGCGCGGGAAATCACTGCTCACATCCTTCCGTGTTGTAACGCGGCCCTACCACATATCCCAGTGCGTCACTGTCTCCAACGGCTGGCGCGGGCCAGGCTTGAAGTCTGTTCCCAGGGTATAGGCGACGGGGATCATGGCCACCTGCATCACCTTCTCGTAGGGGATGCCGAGCAGATCGGCCGCTTCCTTCTCACCGCCAAGGTGCAGTGTCGTCCACGCCGTGCCCAGGCCGCGCGCTCGCGCCGCCAGCATGAAGCTCCAGGCCGCCGGAACGATCGATCCCCAGGCGCCTGCCTGTTCGGCGGCGGGCTTGCCATCGGTGCGTCCCTGGATGCACGGGATGACGAGCGCTGGGACTTCGTGCATGTGGTCCGCCAGATACTGCGCGGACGACCGCACCCGTTCCTGCGTCGCTTGCCGACTCGCATCGTCGGTGCGCGGTCCACCGGCGTCGATATACGCGTTCCAGCCCATGCGGTAGATATCGGCCAGCGCGGCGCGTTTGGCCGGATCGGTCACCACGACGAAATGCCAGCCCTGGCTATTGCCGCCGGTCGGCGC
>JANWHV010000214.1 GCA_025450255.1 Chloroflexota bacterium
CTGCGTGCTCTGGCATACTATGTCCTGATCACACAGAAAGCCTGGAGGCCTCATGCTCGAGTCTGCCGCTGGACTGCGCCACGTCATCATCGGTAACGGAGTCGCCGGTACCATCTGCGCCGAAACGCTGCGCAAGCTGGATCCGACGAGCGACGTTACGCTGATCGGCGGCGAGCCCTATCCACTCTACAACCGTGTCTCCCTGCCGCCCTTTCTCAAGGGTAAGGCCCTGGAGAAAAAGGTCATTATGCGGACCGTGGAAGGGCATGAGCAGAAGGGTATCAAGCTGCACCTTGATACATGGGTGAATAGTGTGTGCGCCACTGATAAGGTTGTGTACGCGGAAGGCGGCGCCGCGTTCCCCTACGATCGGCTCCTGGTGGCGACGGGCGGCAGGCCGCGTCTCCCTGCCCTACCAGGCGTGGCCGGCACCAGCGGCATCTTCAACTTCCAGACGCTTGACGATACAAAGGCCATCATTGCCCAGTCGGAGCACGTCACCCGCGCGATCGTATTCGGCGGCAGCTATATTGCCTATGAGCTTGCGGAGGCGCTCTCCGAGCGTGGGCTTGAGGTGACCTGGATAATGCGCGGTCCGCGCTTCCTGCACCGCATACTCGACGCGGAGGGCGGCGCCGTGGTGGACGCGATTGCCTCGGGGCATGGCGTAAGAATGTTGTGCAACGACAGTGTCGCCGCGGTTCAGAGCGCGGACGGCAAGATCACCGGCGTTACCACCGTGAACGGAAAGCACGTCGAGACTGGTATGCTCTGCTGCGGCCTTGGCTTTGACTACAACACGGAGATGCTCGCCGGCACCGGCGTTCGCCTGAACCAGGCGATCATCGCCGACGAGTTTCTGCGCACCGCCGACCCGCGTATATTCGCCGCCGGAGATGTGGCGGAGGCGAAAAACCTGGTTACCGGCCAGCATGAGGTCATGGGCACCTGGGACAGCGCTACCACGCACGGGCGGCTGGCGGCGCGGAACATGCTCGGCGAAGGCGTGCCCTTTGACGATCCTTCCGTCTACACCAGCACCATGTTCCACACCAAGATGCGCGTGGTTGGCCGCGTGCCACATCATACCGACGCCGACTATTCCGCCATCTCGCAGACTGATATTGCCCGTCAGACACACTTCAAGCTGCTCTTCGAGCGGGATGTATTGGTCGGCGCCGTGGCGATTGGCGTCATGCCGCGGCGAGCTGAACTGTTGCACCTGATCCGTGACCGCGAGCCGGTACTCGACAAGCACCGCTTGCTCTCGCCCGACGTGAAGAGCGCCGCTCCGGAGCCCGAAGCCGAGTAGTCCTCGCCAGGTTGCCCGACATACTATTTGCGCCTCTACATGGATCGCCCGGCTGAGGCCTCGCGCGTTTGCGCGCGGATCACCTGCCCAAGCCGCCGCAAACCCTCATCAATCTTCCGCTCGTCGAGACCGGTGAACCCCATCACCAATGACGTAGCTAGCGAAGGGCTGAGGTAGTAGGGTCGAGCCGGGTACACACCGACTCCAACCGCCGCCGCTCGCTCCACCAACTCCTCGACCGGCAGCGCCGCGCGTAATGTCACCATGGTGTGCAATCCCGTCCCTGTCGTCGGTGGCATGGCCAGGTCGCCCAACTCGCGCTGCAGCGCCGCGACGAATGTGTCGTGGCGTGACTGATAGATCAAACGCATCGCGCGCAGATGGCGCTCGAAATGACCTTCGTCAAAGAAATCGGCCAAAACCTGTTGCTCGAGCGTGGCGGTATAGCGATCGCTCAGCCATTTGGCGGTGCTCACGGCGTGTACCAGGCTGGGCGGCAATACCAGGTAGCCCATGCGCAGTGAGGGGAACAATACCTTGGAAAAGGTGCCGATATACACGACCGTGTGCGACGTATCCAGCCCTTGCAGCGCCTCTACCGGCCGCCCGGAGTACCTGAATTCACTATCATAATCATCCTCAAGTATCAGTGCGCCGTGCTCCCTCGCCCACCGAAGCAACGCCAGCCGCCGCGGCAAGCTCAACACCGCGCCGGTCGGGAACTGGTGGGACGGCGTAACGTACAACAGCCTGGGCGATGCGCCGGCCGCCGCCCGGTCCAGGTCGTCGGTAACCAGGCCCGAGGCGTCCACCGGTACCGGCAGCAGGCGCGAGCCTTGCGCGGTGAAGGCGCGGCGGGCGCCCAGATAACCCGGCTCTTCGAGCATCACGGCATCGCCCGGGTCCAGGCACACGCGCGCGAGCAAGTCAAGCGCCTGCTGCGATCCGTTGACGATCAATATCTGTTCAGGGGTGCAGCGAACCGCGCGCGCGCGCCTGAGGTACTCGGCGAGCGAGACGCGCAAGGCCTCCACGCCGTTGCTCGGCGCGTAGCCAAATTGAATGAGATCGCGTGAGCGCAAGCGGCGGCCAAGCAGCCGTCGCCAAAGGTCGGTGGGAAAGTGATCGATCGCCGGCCGGCCATCGCGAAAATCGTAGGGCAGCCGTGCTGAAACGGGCGGCTGCATCTCGTCGACCACGCCGTGGATAGCCCGACGCGCCCAGGTCGAGAGCGGTGGCACGACATCCTCAGGCGGAGCCGACGTCCGCGCCGCGTGCCTCATGCCCCGCGGCGTTTGGTACAGATCATCCGGTGGCGCGGCGCATACAAAGGTTCCCGAGCCCATTCGCGCCGTAATGTAGCCCTCGGCCAAAAGCTGATCGTACGCGCTCGTAACCGTGTTTCGCGAGAGCGTCATCTGCGCCGCGAGCGCGCGGGTGGAAGGCATGCGACTGCCTCCGACCAGCCTGCCTTCCAGGATTGCCAGGCGCAACTGCGTGTAGAGCTGGCGATGTAGCGGCAGACCGCCCTGGTCGTCGATGGATACCGGCAGCTCGATCGACACGAAGCCTCCCTACCACGGCGCCACGGTGTATGAATGTTGACAATTGGATCCAGTATCTTATGCTGATTTGGATCGTTGCAAGTGCCACTGTTCGGCATACAGTGGTATTAGCGGTTATGCGCGGCTCTATTGGCGTAATTGCTCCTGCCGGAGATTGCCCGCCGTGCCCCTGGATGTGTGCCCGCAATACGGATCGAGAGTGCAACTATGAACACAAGGCCGTCTCGTTCACGCCACGATGAGTGTATCGACCGAATCGTTGCGTTGGCCCAGGCCGTCAACCGGCCAATTAGCCGTGAGTACCTGTTGAGCTGTGACGTGCGCGCCTTGCCTACGCTGCTGGAGTGGCTGAAACGCGGCCAGGGACGTGGCCGCGCGCCGCGAGGAGTGCCGTTTGAACGCACCGCGAGCAACAGTGGCCGGCGCCAATGGTGGGGCGCCGGCCACTGAAAGTATGGTCGCTACGACTGCGTGCGCGCCAGCAGTTCCAGAAAGACCTTGTTACTGGGAGTTTTGCTCAAGCGGTCGATGAATTGTTCGGTCGCTTGAATGGAATTTGCTCCCGCAAGGCGCCTGCGCAGCAGTGTCACCCACTGTAACGTTGTGGGATCGAGGAGAAGCTCCTCTTTCCTGGTGCTCGATTTATTGATGTCGATCGCCGGGAAGATCCGCCGCTCGGCAAGGGCGCGATCAAGATGCAGCTCCATGTTTCCAGTGCCCTTGAACTCCTCGTATACCACGTCGTCCAGGCGGCTGCCCGTATCAACCAGGCAGGTCGCGATGATCGTCAAACTACCGCCTTGCTCGATGGCGCGCGCGGCGCCAAAGATTCTGCGTGCCGTGGTCAGCGCACTGGCGTCCATGCCGCCCGACAGCGTACGGCCGCCTCCTCCCGGGCCAAGGTTGTAGGCACGGGCGAGCCGCGTGATGCTGTCGAGCAGTACCACGACATCTCTGCCCTGCTCCGCCAACCGTTTGGCCCGTTCGAGCGCCATCTCGGCCAGGTGGCCGTGCCGCTCCACCTCCTCGTCGAAGCTGGAGGCGAACATAATCGCCTTGGGCAACGACATGCGCAGATCGGTCACTTCCTCTGGCCGTTCGCCCACAAGGCAGAGAATAAGCGCCGCGTCCGGGTAGTTGGTGATCACGCCCTGGCCGATATGCTTGAGAACGGTGGTCTTTCCCGCCTTCGGCGGCGAAACGATCAGGGCTCGCTGGCCAAAGCCGACCGGCGCAATGAGATCCAGCATTCTCGTCGTTATCGGCGCTTGCCCGGTTTCGAGCTTGATCATGCGGTCCGGATAAATGGGCGTCAGGTCCTCGAAGCGCGTGCGCGTCGTCGCCTGGTCGTACGGCACATCGTTGAGGCTGATCACCCGCTCGACCGTTACCGGACCTCGGCCACGCCCAGGGCGCGCCTCGAGTTGTGCGGTGTCGCCGTTCCGCATGTCGAAGCGGCGAATGTCGCGCACACCGATCAACGGATCGTCATTGCGGTGCCTTAAATCGTCCTCACGGAGGAACGCCTCGCCGTTTGGCAAGAAATCGAGCATTCCGTGTACTTCGAACACGGGCATGCGCTGCTGTGGTATGAATTCCACAATCGGCGGTCGCTCGTCGTAGCTTGGTGGTGGCGCCACGGCGCCGGTACTCACGGTCGCGCCATTTGTGTTCATCTGGCCCGGTCCAATTGGCGCACCCCGTCCGCGGCGGCGGCGGCGTCGACGGTTCCGCTGATTGTCGCCCGCGTCATTCGGCTGGTTCGGCAGCTGCTGTCCAGGTTGCGAGCGTGGCGTGAAGGGCTGCTGCGGGCGCGGGCCCTGGGTCGTCCGCTGCTGGCCGGCTGGTCTGAACGTAGCGGGACGGTTTGGACCGGTGTGTTGTGGACGAAACTGTACCGGCGGCTGCCCGGCCGGGTTCCGCGGCTCCTGGCTCTGCATGTCATCACGCGGAGTTCCCTGGCCGGCTGAAGAGCTCGCATCTATATTGACGGGCTCTGATGTAGTTGCCGGCATTGCTTCAGCCGCCGGCGCGGCGGCGCGACCACGCCGGAAATGCGCGGGTGCCGCCGCTCCCGTGCCGTTCGCGTTCTGCTCGGCCGCGGGCGGCGTCAGCGGCGCGGTTTCAGGCGCCGACTGCTCCCGAGCGTTGGCGGCGGGAATGGTCTCAGCTACCGGAGTTTGCGCCGCGGCTCGACGCGCCGGACGCCTTGCCGGCCTGGCGCTTGGCGAGTCGACGACGGCCGTGGCCGGCGCCCCGCCTATAGACGTCTCTACCGCCCGTGCTGCCTCATGTTGTGCCGCGATAGGCCCACCGGATAGCGGCGTATCGGCCACGCGTTC
>JANWHV010000215.1 GCA_025450255.1 Chloroflexota bacterium
CATGCTCCACAACACACCTGAGCGACGAACGCATGTCGCGGCAAACGTGCGCCGCGAGTTGTAAGAAGGAGGTGGTCGGCGCCAGACCCAATAATCGCCTATTGATCGTAAAAGGCATCGTTTTACTGTTTTATCAGGAGGAAAGTATTCATGCATCGTGTGATTTCACGCCGCGCGGCCACGGCGGCGATCTGTTTGTTACCGCTGGCGGCGATGACGCTGCCGGCGCGCCCCGTTTCCGCGCGCTCGGACGCTTCCACGGCCCATGCCGGGTTGCGGGTCGGCGTGGTGCTGGACGTGGGCGGGCGCGACGACAAGGGCTTCAATCAGCTTGCGTACGAAGGCGCCGTCGCGGCGAAACAGAAATACGGCGTCAGCTTTAGCTACGTGCAGACGACCGCGATTTCCGATGCCCTGTACTATGCGAATCTTTCGAGCTTTGCCCGCCAGAAGTACGACCTGGTGATCGGCGTCGGCTTCCTGATGTCCGCGTCGATCTACAAGGCGGCCAAGGCATTCCCGTCCGTCAAGTTTGCCATCGTGGACAGCGCTCCCGCCGATGCCAAGGGGAACACGGTCAACCTGAGCAACGTCGCGAACCTGTTCTTCCGCGAACAGGAGTCCGGCTATCTGGTCGGCTACATGGCCGGTTTGATGGAGGCAGGCAAGATCGGCAAAGCCACGCACAACGTGATCGGCACCATGGGCGGTATCAGCATTCCGCCCGTGAATCGCTATATCGCCGGCTATATCCAGGGCGCGCGCGCCGCCGATCCGTCGGTGAAAATTCTTCTTGGCTATAGCGGCGACTTCAATAACCAGACCAAGGCCCTGAACATTGGCCTTGGCCAGATTTCGAAAGGCGCCGACATCCTCTTCGCGGTAGCCGGCAGCGCCGGAAACGGCTATCTGAAGGCGGCGGGGAATAAGGCTGACTACGGCATCGGCGTCGACAGCGACCAGATCTTCCTCGGCAAATACATGATGACCAGTGCCGTGAAGCGCGTCGACCAGGCAATATTGCAGACCATTGGCTCCGTCAAGGACGGCACGTACAAGGGCGGCGATCACCTGTTCACGCTGAAGAACAACGGTACGGGCTACGGCACGGTCGGGCCGATGGTCCCGGCCGACATCGTAGCCAAGGTTAAGGCGCAGGCTGCCCTGATCAAGTCGGGCAAGCTCGTGCCCACGACGGTCATACCCAAGAACCTCTAATAGCGTCACCGCTGGACCAGGAGGTGAACGCCGAAACGTTCCCCTCCTGGTTGGGATGTATCCGAATCGAACCTCCGGGTGGCAGGGACTGAATTTCCGGATGAATCCGGATGGCACGGTCGGTACCTCGGCATAGGATCGGGGTTTCGCACGTGGCGGCGCGCCGTATGCGCAGTGCTGGGTCGTGAGCTTCGGGAACGGGGAAACGGTTGGCAGCGGTTACGAGCGTGACAGGGCAGGCCGACCAGCGCGAGACGGCAAGGCCGGCGTTCGTCGGGCTGCTGCAGCGGCTGATTGGCGAGAGCGCGGTCGCCGGCATCACCCTGGGCGCTGCCTTTCTGGCCGGCTCGCTCTTGATCATTTGCACCAGCACCGACCCATTTAGCCTTCTGGGCGCCCACGGCCCAACTCTCTACACGCTTGGCCATTTGTTGCACTATCCATTCAACGCCTTCGTCAATCTCTTTACCGGCGCGTTCGGCACGCCGGATCTCGGCACCACCTCTGTCACCATCGGCCAGGCGGTGCCGCTGGTGTTCACCGGGCTAGCCGTCGCGTTTGCCTATGACGCCGGCCTCTTCAATATCGGCGCCGAAGGCCAGTTATACGTGGGCGCGATCCTGGCGACATTGGTCGGCGTAGCCTTTGCCTCCGCCCCCGGCTTTCTGCTGCTGCCGCTGATTCTTATCGCGTCCGTGCTGGCGGGCATGGCCTGGGGCGCTATCGTGGGCATTCTGAAGGCCTATCGAGGCGCGCATGAGGTGATCACCACCATCATGCTCAACTGGATCGCCATATACGGCACCACTGCCCTGGTCACGGCGCCCGGACCGATGAATTCGGTGAAGGCGCAGGGCCAGGCGGTGAGCGATCATATCGGCAGTGGCGGGTTTTTACCGCTGCAGACCTGGTTCGGCAAGGACAGCACGGTCGATGCCGGCGTGTACCTGGCAATCGGGGCGGCGCTGCTCTACTGGTTCGTGACCCGCCGTACCAGTCTCGGTTACGAGATACGCGCCGTCGGCCTCAATCCCGGCGCCGCCGCCTACGGCGGCATTCCAGTGAAGCGGCGGCTGGTGATCGCCATGGTTATCGCGGGGGGCCTGGGCGGACTGGCCGGAGGCGTACACATCGCCGATCCTAACGGCAATGGGGTGTTCCAGAACGGCTTCTCGCCTGGTTGGGGTTTCGACGGTATCGCCGTCGCCTTGTTGGGCAAGGGCAATCCGGTGGGCATTCTGCTGTCGGCGGTGCTCTTCGGCGCCCTGCGCACCGGCAGCCAGAACATGCAGATCGCCGGCGTCTCCCCGCACATGACCGAGTTGCTCCAGGGCATAATCGTGCTCTTTATCGCGCTCGACGTGCTGGTGCGGAAACAACTGGCGCGCAAACGCCGCCGCGCGCTCGTGGCGCCGGCCGCGGAGTCCGGCTCGCCTTCCGAGGCAGTGGCCGGCCGGCAGCAGGCGTCGTTGCCGGCACGGGACGCGGCGGAATGGCGAGGGTTGTTGGTATTCTCCACCATGTGCGCCACCTGCGCGGTGTTGTTCTCGCACTACTTCTTCGGCGCGCTTGCCCTGCTGTTTGCCGCGCTCTATGTGGCGAGCGGCCGGCGGGTCACGCGGGGCGCCGTGATCATGATTGTCTATTGCGCGGCTTGCGTGGCGCTGGGCCTATCCGTGGACAAGTATCTCTGAGGGGCGGGATATCGTTATGGATTGGAGCGTACTGCAAAACAGCGACTTCTATGCCGGCATCCTGCGCACCGCCACACCCCTTACCCTGGCCGCGCTCGGCGGCGTGCTTACCGAACGCTCCGGCGTGACGAACATCGGCATCGAAGGGATGATGCTGATCGGCGCCTTCTTTGGCGCCTGGGTGGCCAATAACACCGGCAATCCGTGGCTTGGTCTTCTCGCGGCGATGGTTTTCGGCGCCCTGGTGGCGCTGATCCACGGCGTGGTCTCCATCACCTTCCGCGGTAACCAGATTATCAGCGGCGTGGCGATTAACCTGTTCGGCACGGGGCTAACGGGCTTTATGTATGAAACCTTCACGCCGAACGGCTTACCCTCGCTGCCGACCATTCCAAACATCAGCATCCCCGGTCTCTCCGGTATTCCCGGTGTTGGTCCGGTTATCGGCACGCAGAATTCGATCGTCTACATTATGCTGGGTCTGCTGATAGTCGGTCACCTGTTTCTGTTCCATACCACGCTCGGCCTGCGTGTCCGCGCCGTAGGTGAGCAGCCGCGCGCGGCAGACACTGCCGGCATCAATGTGTTCGCTATCCGCTACCTGTGCGTCACGCTCAGCGGCGCGCTGGCCGGGTTGGCGGGCGCGTACCTGTCGCTTGGGCTTATCGGTAACTTCATCGTAAATATCAGCGCGGGCCAGGGATTCATCGCGCTGGCCGCGATGATTGTCGGCAAGTGGACTCCGTTTGGCGCTTTCGCCGCCTGCCTGTTGTTTGGCTTTGGTCAGCAAATTCAGACCTCGCAGTTCGTTGGCGCCGGGTTCGCCGGGAACATGGTGGCAATTGCTCCCTATCTGATCACCTTGATCGCGGTCGGCGGCTTCATAGGCCGCGCTACCGCGCCCGCCGCCGATGGGATTCCCTATGACCCAGCCCACTAGCCCGGCAAGCGCTCCGCTCGCCGTCGAGATGCGCGGCATCACCAAGACGTTCGGCACGCTGGTGGCGGACGACAATGTCGATCTCGCGGCCGGGCGCGGCACCATTCACGCTTTGGTCGGCGAGAACGGCGCCGGCAAGAGCACCCTGATGAACATGCTCTATGGCCTGTATATGCCCGACTCCGGCGAGATCATCGTCAATGGCCGGAGCGTGACGCTGCGTGGCCCAGGCGACGCGATAAAGCAAGGAATCGGCATGGTACACCAGCACTTTATGCTGGTGCCGCCGCTTACCGTGGCCGAGAACGTGGTACTGGGCGCCGAACCGCCCGGCCTGGCCGTGTTCCCCAAGAGCGAGGCGATCCGGCGGGTGGTCGATCTGTCGGACCGCTATGGCCTGAAGGTTGACCCCAGCGCGCGGGTCGGCAGCCTCCCCGTAGGCTTGCAGCAGCGCGTGGAGATCCTCAAGACCCTCTATCGCGGCGCCGAGATTCTCATACTCGACGAGCCGACCGCCGTGCTGACGCCGCAAGAGACAGACGAGCTGTTCGTGGTGCTGCGCGATCTGGTGGACAAGGGCAAAACCATTTTGTTCATCAGCCACAAGCTGCGCGAGGTGATGGCAGTCGCCGACCAGATCTCCGTGTTGCGGCGCGGCAAGAAGGTGGCCACGCTGGAAAAGAGCAAAACCTCGCGCGAGGAGATTGCCAAGCTGATGGTGGGGCGCGAGATCCTGCCGCAGGTCGAACGCGGCACTGGCCACCCGCGTGACGTGGTGTTGCAGGTGAGTGACCTGCGCTGCGACTCCGATCGCGGTATCAGCGCCCTGAAGGGTTTGAGCTTCGCCGTGCGAGCCGGCGAGGTGCTTGGTATCGCGGGGGTTGAGGGCAACGGGCAGAGCGAGTTGATCGACGTGATCACCGGGCTGCGCCATGCCAGCGGTGGCACGGTAACGTTGATTGGCCAGGATATTACCAACAAGAGCCCGCGTCATGCTCGCGAGCTTGGCCTCGCCGCGATTCCGGAAGATCGCCACGCGCGCGGCCTGATACTGGACTACTCAGTGGCCAATAACCTGATCCTTGGCGAGCAGGACAAGCCATCGGTTTCCGGCGGCAACATCCTCAACCCTCGACGCATCCTGGAGCGGGCGCGGCGTTTGGTGCGCCAGTTCGATATCCGCGGCGCCGTGCCCACGACCCCGGTGCGATCACTCTCCGGTGGCAACCAGCAAAAGGTGGTGCTGGCGCGCGAGCTGGACTCCGGCCCCAAGCTGCTGATTGCCGCGCAACCCACGCGCGGGATCGACATAGGGGCTATCCAGTTCGTACACGAACAGATCCTGGCCCAGCGGGACAAAGGGGTAGGCATCTTGCTGGTAAGCGCCGAGCTTGACGAAATCTTCGCCCTCTCCGACCGCATCATCGTGCTGTACGAGGGACACGTCACGGGCGAGTTCACGGCCGCCGAGGCGACCGAGGAGCGGCTCGGCATCCTGATGACCGGCGGCACGCTCACCGAGACGGCGAGCCACGTCGGCGTCTGAACGTATGTGCCTGACCTTAAAAGGTCATGGCAGGAACCACGGACCGGATAAATCCGGTTGGATTCGCCCGCGACGTAGCGCAGGGGCTTCACCTGGGGCGTGCGCGGCTTTCCGATACACTGGGACGGCCATTATACGGTGGACTTGAACGCGGTAAAGCTTTCCGGCAGGAGGGTTGAGAGACGCGTGGTGCGTACGTTGCCGTTAACGCCCGCCAATATCACCTCCATGTCACCATCTATCGCGAACTCGATCAGCACCTGACGGCAGGCGCCGCACGGCGGCGTGAGCGTCTCGGCCGCGGTAACGACCGCGACGGCGCTGAAGTGCCGCTCACCCTCCACCACCGCTCTGAAGATCGCGTTCCGTTCGGCGCAGCTACTCAA
>JANWHV010000216.1 GCA_025450255.1 Chloroflexota bacterium
TCGAGTAAAGGCAGCACGTCGTCCATGCGGACTGCGGGGAAGTCACCAGGCTGCGCGGCCTTCAAATCAGACCCACTGCCCTTCACGCGCAGAACGTAGGTGGCGCGGCCCTTGAAGTCGGGTTCAGCGGTCTTGAGCGAGGTGTTGCCGCCACCCCACCGCACTAGTCGCGGATCGGCGCCCAACAGGCGCGAGAGATACACCAGGGTATCGAGATCGGAGCGTGCCGCCGACTCGCGGTCCGACCAGCGGTCGGGAACGCTGAAGCCATTATCTGGATTCATATTGAGCGCCTTCGCTAAGATTCCGTGCGCACCACGCGTGAAGATTGATGATGCCGGAGCCGGACCGCAACGCGTGGCAACGCGATAACCCGGGCAGCCCATGCCGATATTCAGCGGACACCTGCCCGGACTTGCTTCACCATAGCAGGGGGCGACCCCCTACGGCTACGGGCATGCGAATACTGCCATCGCGGCGCGGCGGCACGTGGTATGCGGACGGCTCACGCCGAAAGCTGTCCAGCAGGAGTACCATTCTCGATCGCGTGCCCGCGGAAACGGCGCGAGATGCGGAGGGAACCAGAAGCAATGAGCCTGAATTGACGGCAAGCAGCCGCGCCCGCTGGCCGTGGAAGAGGCGTAAGCTGGGTGCGACGGCGTGCTTGCGATGGCTGTACCATGCTCGGCGGGGGTTCGCGTGATCGAGATTCGACCGGAATGGGTGAGTGACTACGCGGCGATCGCGCGGCTGCATGTCGCGGCCTTTGGGCGCATCGACGAAGCACTGATCGTACCGCTGCACCGCGAGCGCGCGGCATTCCTCCCTGACCTGTCGCTGGTAGCGACGGAGAACGGCAGGGTCATTGGACACGCGCTGTTCAATCCGCATGTAGCGCGCATTCTGGGTCAGAACGTGCCAATCGTGAACCTGGCGCCGCTTGCCGTGGACCCCGCGCGCCAGGGCGTGGGCATTGGCGGCCGCTTGATTGCCGCCGGCCATGACGCCGCCCACGACCGGGGGTTCACGGGCAGCATCTTGCTCGGCCACTCGGACTATTATCCTCGTTTCGGTTATCAGACCGGCGCTTTTGGTATCTCCACGCTCACCCTCCAGGCGATCCCGCCCACGGCGGCGCACGACATGGTGCGCCGAAGCCCGGTGCTGGAGGACACCGATGCCCTCTACTCCCTGTGGCTGAGCGAGGAAGGTGACGTGGATCTGGCCATCGAGCCTGGCCTCAGCCTGCTGGACTGGATCAGTCCCAACCCGGCGATTGTGGCATGGGTCTACGAGCGCGATGGCGAGGTCGCGGGTTTCACGCGCGGATACGCCGCCGAGCCGGCGAAGCCACTGGTTTTTCTGGCCCGTGACGACGACGCGGCGCGCGGCATGTTGGCATTCATAGCGGCCGAGGCCGGCGATAAGCCACTGACCCTGCCACTGCATCCGGCCTCGCGATCGGCGCCTGCCCTGGGCATCCCCGGACCGGTAGCGTGGACGGCGGCGATGGCATGCTCGTTCCGCCCAGGGCCGCTTGCCGACTATCTGGCGATGGTCCAGCGAGGTGAACGTCCGCCCGGACGGCCCCAGTGGCCTGTCGCACTGGACCTCGAACAGCAGCATGAGGCCAACAATACGCCTGATTGACGTCTTTCGGCGCGAGTCGCCGTCCGCGCCAGCCAGCGAACGGCGCCGTACCTGCTATCGTGATTGTAGCGCATGGCCCGCGGTCTACTCCCACCCGGGAACTGCCGCGCGGGGGCTACCATGATAATCAAAAAAGGAGACGCGTCGATGACAGCCTGGGAAACGTATCTCGAAGCGCATCGGTCACAGTATCTTGACGAACTGCTCGACTTCCTGCGCATCCCCAGTATCTCGGCACTGCCGGACCGCGCGGCGGACGTACAGCGGGCCGCGGAGTGGGTGGCCTTGCGCCTTGGTACGGCACGCTTCGAGAACGTGTGTATTCTGCCGACCGCCGGCCACCCCGTGGTGTACGCCGAGAGCCTGCACGCGCCCGGCAAGCCCACCGTCCTGATCTACGGCCACTTCGACGTGCAGCCGGTCGATCCCGTCGCGTTGTGGCACAGCGCGCCGTTCGAGCCGGAAGTGCGCGATAACCGCGTCTACGCGCGGGGCGCCAGCGACGACAAGGGCAACATGCTGGCCGCGATCCAGGGCATCGAGGCATTGCTTCACGGTGAGGGCAGCCTGCCCGTGAATATTAAGTTCTTCATCGAGGGGCAGGAAGAGATCGGCAGCCCCAATATCCCGGACTTCCTGGCCGCGAACCGTGAGCGATTCGCCTGCGATCTGGTTATCAGTTCGGACGGCAGCCAGTTCGCCGAGGATCAACCCGCGCTGTTTCTAGCCGGCCGCGGCCTCTGCTCGCTGCAGATCGACGTGCGCGGCGCCTCGCAGGACCTCCATTCCGGCCTCTACGGCGGCGCGGTAGCGAACCCAATCCTGGCCCTGGTGCGGCTGCTGGCCACCTTGCACGACGCGGACGGGAAGGTGCTCGTACCGGGATTCTACGATCGCGTGGTCGAGCTTACTTCCGACGAGCGCGCCGCGATCGCCTCGGTACCGTTCGACGAGGTTGGGATTAAGGCGACCTTCGGCATTGACGGCTTGCCGGGCGAGCCAGGGTACTCGCCGGTGGAGCGTATCTGGGCGCGGCCCACGCTGGAGATCAATGGCATCTGGGGCGGCTTCCAGGGCGAGGGCACCAAGACGGTGCTGCCGAACGAGGCGCACGCCAAGATCACCTGCCGCCTGGTGGCGGACCAGGACCCGCAGCAGATTGTGGGCATGCTCATCGACCACCTGCAACGGCAGGCCGCGCCCGGCGTCACGGTCTCGGCGCGCCAGTTGCCCGGCACCGCCAAGCCGTACCTGGTCGGCGCCGATCACTGGGGCAATGTGGCCGCGGCGGGAGTGCTCAAGGCGCTGTACGGCAAAGCGCCGCTGCAGACGCGATCGGGCGGCAGCATCCCGGTGTGCGCGCTCTTTCAGGAGATGCTCGGCGCCAAGACCGTGAGCTTTGCCTTTGGTCTCGACGACGAGAACTTCCACGCGCCGGATGAGTTCTTCCGGCTCAGCAGTTTTGAACGGTCGCGCGAAGCATATTGCCGCCTGCTGCCCGCCCTGGCTCGGCACGCCGAGCGTGTTTAGTTGATGATCGCGGGCGGCGGTAGAGCAAGGCCGTCGTGATAGCATCGTTTTCCAATGTAATAAGCATCCTGGCACTGGCTATTCGTAAATACGACTTCGCCTTTCTATGAAATCTTTCCATACGAGGGCTTAGAGAGAATCCCGATTGCGAGAGGAACACCCGCCCAGAGCGATCGCATGGCTATTGCGGAGAAACAAAGACGACCGGCAGGGGATCCCCTGCCGGTCGTCTTTGCGCGGCGCGCCTGTGATATTAGGCCGCTTGCGGTATGGCCTCCACGAGCGGCACGCCACCTGCCGTCACCTCGATCGCGCCGTCCGCCATGGTGAGGCGGGCGATCTGACCGGGCGCGACCGAGCCGGCCAGGATAGCGTCGGCGAGCGCGTCATCCACATGGCTCTGGATGGCGCGACGGAGCGGGCGAGCGCCATACTCCTCGCTGTATCCTTCGCCAATCAGGAAGGCGCGGACCTCATCGTCAAGCTCCAGGCCGATATGCTGGTCGGCGAGGCGCTTCTCTACCTGCTCGAGCATCAGATTGACGATCACGTTCAGGTTCTCACGGCTGAGCGAACGGAACACCACCACCTGATCGATGCGGTTGAGGAACTCCGGACGGAAGGCCCGCTTCAGTCCCTCGAGCGCCTTCGACTGCACGGCGTCGTGCCGGTCCTCACTCCCTTCGGCATCCCTCAGGGTAGCGAAGCCCAGCTTGCCCGCCTTGCGCAGGTCGGCGGAGCCCACGTTGCTAGTCATGATCACCACGGTGTTCTTGAAGTCCACCGAGCGGCCCTTGCCGTCCGTCAGGCGGCCGTCGTCCATCACTTGCAGCAGCGCGTTGAATACCTCCGGGTGCGCCGTCTCGATCGCGTCGAAGAGCACCACGCTATACGGACGCCGTCTCACCTGCTCGGTGAGCTGGCCGCCTTCGTCGTGACCCACGTAGCCGGGAGGGCTGCCGAAGAGCCGAGCCACGGTGTGCGGCTCCATGTATTCCGACATATCCATGCGAATTATGTTGTCCGCGCCGCCGAATAATTCTGTCGCCAGGGCACGAGCCAGCTCGGTCTTCCCCACGCCCGTCGGGCCGAGGAAGAGGAAGGAGCCAATAGGCCGCTTCGGATCCTTGAGTCCGGCGCGCGAGCGCCGGATGGCCCGGCTTACCGCGACGATAGCCTCGTTCTGTCCAACCACATGGTGCGCGAGATCGCTCTCGAGGTTGATCAAATTGGCACGCTCGCTCTCGAGCATCTGGCCAACCGGCACGCCGGTCCAGCCCTCGACTACCTTCGCCACCAACTCGGGGGTGACTACCGGCAGCTCAGTCATGCCGGCGTCGGCGCGGGCTTGCTGAAGCTGCTCGCCCGCCACGACCTCCTGCTGTCGCAGAGTCGCGGCCTTCTCGTAGTCCTCGGCAAGCGCGGCCGCTTCCTTCTCGGCCTGAATCTGGGCCAGCTCACGCTCGAGATCGCTGACATGCGCGCCCTCACCCGATTCGCCGATCTCCAGCTTGAGAGCCGAGGCCGCTTCATCCATCAGGTCGATGGCCTTGTCGGGCAGGAAGCGGTCGTTGATATAGCGGTCCGACAGGGTGGCAGCCGCGACAACCGTTGCATCGGGGATGGACACGCCGTGGTGCGACTCATAATGAGCGCGCACCGCCTGGAGCATCGGAATGGCTTCCTCGACCGAAGGCTCGCCCACCAGCACGGGCTGGAAGCGGCGCTCGAGCGCGGCATCCTTCTCCACGTGTTGGCGATACTCGTTCAAGGTAGTGGCGCCGATCACGCGAAGCTCGCCACGAGCGAGCGCGGGCTTTAGCATGTCGGACGCTCCCACGGCGCCCTCCGCCGCGCCGGCGCCCACGACCGTGTGCAGCTCGTCGATGAACAGGATGATCTCCGGATTGGCCGTGGCCTCCTCGATCATGCCCTTCATACGCTCCTCGAATTGGCCGCGGAACATCGCCCCGGCCACCATGCCGCCCAGGTTAAGGGAGATGATCCGCTTCCCACGCAGGAAGTTCGGGGCCGTCCCCTCGTTGATGCGGCGGGCGATGCCCTCCACGATGGCGGTCTTGCCGACACCCGGCTCGCCAAGCAGCACGGGATTGTTCTTCTGCCGGCGGCCAAGCACGGTCATCAGGCGGCGCGTCTCACGTTCGCGGCCCGCCGCCGGATCGAGCTTGCCGTCGGCGGCTTCCTTCGTCAGATCACGGCCGAAATGATCGAGGGTCGGGGTTTTGCTCTGCGTCCCCTGGCGCTCGGCGGTAGCCGTGCCGGCCGTAGACTGGCCGGCGCCGCCGCGGCCGGCAAAGATATTGCCGAGGGCATTGCCGTTCCCGGCCATGGGGCCTTCGGCACTAAGAGCACCTTGCATGATTTGCTCGGCGCATTGCCGGCAGAACAGGTGCGACTCACGCTTCCCGTTTACGAATCCCTCGAGGCGCGCTTGCGCGTCCCGGATTCCACAGTTTTCACATTTAGGCATTGAATGGGTTCCTCTCTTCGGAGCCGCGAAGCGCGGTCGAATGTGATCTCAGTCGGACTGGCGCGGTAAGCGATCGGCGCCAGTTCCCGCGATAGATGCGCCCCTCACGGGCCGGCACGGTGGGTGACGGCGGCTTCATAGGCGATCGCAGCGCGGGCGGCCGGGCGGCCGGCGCGGAGCCAGCCTGGCCAGGAACGCGTCCAACAAGTCGTCCGCCGTGACCGCCTCACCGGCGACGACCAGATAGTCACGAGTCCAGAGCGTGGGGATCGTCATAAGCTCTTTAAACTCCCTGCGCAGCACACTCGACGAATACGCTTTCAAACCGCACACGATACTGTGCGGGGAGACGGTTGGCGGCGCCTCCACTACCACATAGACGAGAGCCGGCCGGATTTCCACGGTACGCAGGCCGATTTCCAGGGCCTGCGCTTTCTCCACCAGCAGCGCTGCCAAACGCTCGGCAATCCGGCCCACCAGCACCGGCTTGCAGCGCATCGGCCCCCATGTGAAGTGGTAAACCAACGGCCTGGGCCGGCAGCTAATGTGTAGATGTACGGCGTCCATATACATAATTGTAGCAGGTTGGAGACTCCGCGCAAGGGTAGTGTGTCAGGGTTTACAGGCGCCTCGGCGGGGTAGCCGCCGGTATCACCGGTTGCTATATGTGTATACGGCGCGTGTCCATCTACGGATTTACCATACGCGGAAAGATTGCCCACGATCGCGGCCAGCGCGCTACGCGCGGGATGGGACTCGACATGGGCTGAGCGCCATGCGAGGAGCAGTTGAGGACTGCGTTCCATACCAGCCAGCCGGTTGACTTATCTTGCAATCTCGAACATACTGGATCCTTAGGAATCCAGATGGGGATCATATGCAAGGTAAGCAAGATCAGATCCGCTTTCGCTTCGAGCCAGACAATAAAGTCGTGCGCGAGGACGGTGGATCGCTCCTTTATAGCGCCGCGCGGCAACAACCGGCACCGCGCCTGGGTGCGCCAAAGGGAGCGCAACTGAAAAAGCATGCCCGGGCAGCCGGGGGCACGGCACGCGGCGATCGGCGCATTCTCTCGGCCGCGATCCGCGACGTTCAAATTGAAATGCGCCGTGAACGTGCAGCGACACCTGCCCAGGCGGATACCGAACACCAAGAGGCGTCGCGCCTTGTAAAAGCGCTGGCGGACGGCGGTCAGTTCTCTCCCACACGGCGGCAGCGGAATCATGCAATCGTGCTGCTGCGCGGTTTTCAGGCGCGACGAAAGCTACTCGATAAGGCATTAACGTCGAAGCAAGTTGCCACACTGCTTGGCGCGTCGAGGCAGATGACGCTCGATCGCCTGAAGGCGAACGGGCTCGTTGCCGCGCGCGACGCGGGCGATTGGCGATTCCCTCCCTGGCAGTTCGATCCAATGGGTCCCGACGGCGTGGTGACCGGGCTGCCGGCTATACTGGCTGCGTTGCCGTCGTCTGGCCTGCAGCGTATAGCGTGGCTCAGCACCCCACACCCAGGGCTTGGCATGGCTCCGATCGATGCCCTTCGCAAAGATATGTTCGAACATGTCCTGAGCGAAGCTCAGGCGGTGGGCGCCGGCTGAGTTGTCGCCATAGATGGTCCAGATTCCCTATCCGCCACCAACGGGACCATCGCCCGCGCCAGTCACTGTTTCGCTTCCGGCCACGCAACACCTTTGGCGAATCTGGGATCCTTCGCGCTACGGCGCCACGGCTACGGGCTTCCGCGAAACCGGCCCGTTCGCGCGCTTCGACCATCAGCGGCCCGATAGGCCAGGTAGCCCACTCGATCGTGACGTTGGCCGAGGGATCCTGTACGCCGGACTGACGCTGTCAGCGGCGATGATCGAGATGTTCGGTTCCAATAACCCTTTCCGGCTCGTCGACCTTGGCCAGCGATATCAGGTGGGCCTGGTGTCACTCGCTCGCGCTCTGTCGATGCTCGACCTGCGCCTCGATGGGGCCGTGCGTGCCGGTTCAGTCCACGCGCTCTGCGGAACGGAGGACTGCGCCTTATCGCAGGCGTGGGGACGGTATTTCTACGAACATCCGTCGACATATAGTGCCATCGACGGCCTCATCTTCCCCAGCGCGCACAACGGCGAGAATTGTATCGCGCTCTTCGAGCGGGCAGCAGACGCGCTGGTCTGCTCGCCGCTGGATATTCTGCCCCTGGCGGACAGCACGTTGCGGCCCGCGCTGGAGGACATCGTGGTGCGCTTCAGGCTTGTGCTGGTGGGCGGTTAGCGCATGGCAGCGCCGAGCGAATAGAGCCCGCGGCACGCCTATTGCCCCCGCCGGCCCAATACGCCGCGTTCGATGCCGGCCACCACCAGGAACACGATGATGCCCGTTAGCGTGGCGACCAGGACGATCGCCATCACCTGGGCAGTATCGATCGACTGTTTGGCGGTGATCA
>JANWHV010000217.1 GCA_025450255.1 Chloroflexota bacterium
AACACCGAACAAGCCGCCCATCACCTCACCGGCCTCGCCGACCGCCTCTCCACCATGGTCGTCCACTACCACCTCTAGGAGCCCCCTATCGTGCAGCACTATCCCGACCACCTGCGCCAACTGATCGCCACGTTCCAGGTCGAGCACATCGAGCGGGTCAGTACGCTTGAGCACCTCGTCATCAGCCTCGGCGTGCCCGGTTTCGCCCATGCCGATATTCTCGCGGCGCTGGTGCGGGAGACGCACAGTCTCAAGGGCGCGGCGCGCGCGGTCGAGCACGAGCATATCGAGCGCTGGGCGCATGCCTTTGAAGCGGCGCTGGTGGAAGCAGGGCGGTGGGACCGCGCTCCATCGCCGGAATGGGTAGACGCCGCGCATACGGTCGTCGCCATCTTCGCTCGACTTGCCGATGGCGGCTCCGACGCGCCGCTGTCGCTTTTCCCGGAAATATTGACGCCGCCGTCGAGCCTCGCCGTGCCCGCCGCGGCTTTCCACGATACTCCGCGCCCAACTCCCGGGGCCGGCGGCGTGCCCGACCAGCCGGCCGCGGTGAGCGCGCCGGGGCCGGCAAGCGCGCAGCCTGCCGCCGACAGCGTGCGGGTGTCAATCGGGAAGCTCGACTCGCTCCTGGCACAGGCAGGCGAGTTGGCGGTAACGCACATTCGGATAGCACAGCGGTTGGCCGAGCTCCGCGAGGCGCGAGACGCCTTCTATGACACGCGACGCGATTGGCGCCGCTGCCGAAGCCTGCGCGCCAACATCCGCCGGAAGTCCGCCGCGGAACAGCCTGGCACGAGCACGGTCGCGCGCGACGTCGAGGCGTTGCTGCTTTTCACCGAACAGGCTGAGGAGCGATCGCTGGCGATGTCACGGCGGATCGAGGAGATCTCATCACGGCTTCACCAAGACGTGGCCCAACTTGCTCTCGTCTCCCAGGGCATGGAGACGGATGTATTGGCCATCCGCCTGCTGCCGGTGGCCACCGTGTTCAACCCGCTGGAACGCGTGGTGCGCGATCTGGCCCGCGGCCAAAACAAGACAATTCGGCTGCTGTTGGCAGGTCAGGACATTGAGATAGATCGCAAAATCCTGGAGCAGCTTCGCGATCCGCTGCTGCACATGGTCCGCAACTCCGTCGACCACGGCATCGAAGCCCCAGATGAGCGCCAGGGGCGCGGCAAACCGCGCGAGGGCACGATCCGGCTGTCCGTTACGCAACGTGGGGGCGCGGTCGAAATCGCGATCGAAGATGACGGCGCGGGCATGGACCCCGAGCGCATGCGCCAGAGCGCGGTGAGGAAAGGCTTCCTCGCGGAAGAGCACGCGCGGAAGCTCGACGACCAGGCCGCCGTGGATTTGATTTTTCGCGCCGGCTTCTCCACCAAGACGACGGCCACCGAGATCTCTGGCCGCGGCGTGGGCATGGATGTGGTGCGCGAACACCTGGAACGCCTCGGCGGCCAGATTACCCCCTGGAGCGCGCCGGGCCAGGGGACCCGCTTTACCATCAGGGTGCCGCTCACCCTGGCGACCACCCGCGCGATCCTGGTGGAGCAGAGCGGCCGGATCTATGCCATTCCGTCGGCGCTGATCGAGCGCACCTCGCGCGTGCAAGAGCAGCACATCGTCAGCCTCGACGGACGGCGGGCCGTCGCCGTGGAAGGACGCCCGGTTCCAATCGTCGAGCTTCACGAAGTGCTGGAGATGCCCGGCGGCGCCCGAGCATCCGATCCGGCAGGGTGGCGGTCATACTTTGTGCTGCGCCAGGACGAGGGCCGAGTCGCGCTCTTGACCGATCAACTGGTTGGGGAGCAAGAGATCGTGGTCAAGCGCCTCGCCTGGCCGCTGCGCCGCGTGCGGAACGTCGGCGGCGCCGCCGTGCTCGGATCCGGCCAGACCATCGCCATTCTTAATCCGTCTGACTTGCTGAAAACGGCGCTCCAGATCGGCGTGCGTGGAAGACGATCGATGAGCGAGATGCCCGTCACCCCAAGCGCGCCACGGCAGCGTTGCGTACTGGTGGTTGACGATTCGCTGCCCACGCGCACGCTCGAACGGAGCATCCTGGAAACCGCGGGCTACCGCACGCTGGCGGCGGGTGATGGAGTGGAGGCGCTGAAGATATTGCGCGGCGAGGCGATCGATCTCGTCGTCACCGATATCGAGATGCCGGGCCTCGACGGCTTCGCCCTCACCACCGAGATCAGGCGGGACGAGAAGCTGCGCCAGATCCCAGTCGTGCTGGTGACCTCTCTGGCCGCGCCCGAACATCAGGAGCGGGGAGTCGCGGCCGGAGCGGACGCCTATATCCTGAAGGGCAAGTTCGATCAGGGCCAACTGCTCGACACCGTCGGCAGGTTGATCGCGTGATCCGCCAGGCCGCGGTCCCGCTACGACTGGAGAATCTTGTTAATGCGAAACCGTGGATTTACGTCAGTTAGCTGAAGGACAAAACCACCATGAGATTGAGCCTCCAGAGCAAGCTGCTCGCGGCCTTCGGCGCCGTCCTCATCCTGACCATTATCGTCGGCTATATCGGCGTCTTGCAGACCGGACGTATAGACGATGCAGCGGCGGGCATGTATGCCGATGATCTGGTGGGCACCGGACGTACCGCGAACCTGGCGCAAATGGTAAACGAGGTGCGTGCCGATGTGCTGCGGCACGTCCTGGCTACCAACCAGAGCGAGAAAGTGGCGCGCGTCGCCGATATCGCGCGCCTGGACGCCGCGATTGCCAATACTGTCGACGCAATTCGAGCCGGCAATCCTGATGGCGACCTGCGGGCGCCCCTGGATCGTTTCACGCAAACCTGGGCCATATATACCCGGACACGTGACGATCAAACCGTGGCCGCGAGCCAGGCTGGACACAAGCAGCAAGCGCTCGACTCGTACGGCGCCGCGGAGGAGAAAAGCTTCACGGCCGTCGATGGCGCCCTCAACGTGTTGATCCAGAGACTCACCGCGGCGGCCGGCAACACCAATAACACGAATAAGACGACCTACGACAATGCGCGAACGTTGATTGTCGCCGTGACCATACTGGCGCTGCTGGTCGGGCTCGGGCTGGCGCTCCTGTTGTCACGGCGGATAAGCGGCGCGGTGCGGCAGGTGGCGCGCGCCTCGGAAAGCCTGGCCAGGGGCGAGCTAAGCAGCCAGATCACGGTTCGTTCCAACGATGAAATCGGCCAGATGGCCGGCGCCTTCCAACAGATGGCAGGGCACCAACGGACCATGGCGGGGGTGGCGGACGCCATTGCGCGGGGCGACCTCAGCGCCGAGGTCAGCCCGCAGTCCGAGCGCGACGTGCTCGGCGTGGCCTTCCAGCACATGGTCGCCAACCTGCGCGCCCTGGTCACCGAACTCCAGCAGGGCTCCCAGCACCTGGCCAGCGCCAGCAGCGAAATCTCCGCCATGACCACCCAGCACGCCTCCGGCGCCCACGAACAGTCCGCCGCCATCGCCCAGACCACCGCCACCGTCGCCCAGGTCAAGGCCTCCGCCGACCACGCCGTGCAGATGGCCGGCACCGTCGCCGAGACCGCCAAGCGCGCCAGCGGCATCGCCGTCGAGGGCGTCGCCGCCGTCGCCCACGCCACCGCCGGCATGGGCGATATCCGCCAACGCGTGCAGTCCATCGCCGAGAATATCCTCGCCCTCTCCGAACAAAGCCAGCAAATCGGCGACATCATCGCCACCGTCAACGACCTCGCCGACCAGTCCAACCTCCTCGCCCTCAACGCCGCCATCGAGGCCAGCCGCGCCGGCGAGCAGGGCAAGGGCTTTACCGTGGTCGCCACCGAGATCCGTACCCTGGCCGAGGGGTCCAAGGCCGCCACCGCCCAGGTCCGCACCATCCTCTCCGATATCCAGCGCGCCACCAACGCCGCCGTGATGGCCACCGAGCAGGGCACCAAGGGCGTCGATGCCGGCAGCCGGCTGATCGAGGACGCCGGCCTGACCATCGACGCCCTCGCCGAGGCTATCCGGCACGCCGCCCAGTCCGCCACCCAGATCGCCGCCTCCGTCACCCAGCACTCCGTCGGCATGGAGCAAATCGCCGTCGCCATGACCGACATCAACCAGGCCACCAGCCAGTCCCTCGCCGCCACCAAGAACACCGAACAAGCCGCCCATCACCTCACCGGCCTCGCCGACCGCCTCTCCACCATGGTCGTCCACTACCACCTCTAGGAGCCCCCTATCGTGCAGCACTATCCCGACCACCTGCGCTTTACTCGCCTGCCCGCCCTGTACGGTAGCGCGATGCGCCACGCATCGAACGATCGCGAGCCGGCGCGCGGGGACACGGTGATCGGGTGACCAACACGCGCTCGCCGGAGATCGTGCCTCCGCGCATTCGCGTACTCGTGGTGGACGATTCAGCCGTTCAGCGGAGCATGCTGATCAACATATTGGAAGCCGAGGGCGATCTCACGGTCGCAGGCTGGGCGACGAATGGGGAAGAAGCGATACGCTCCGCCGCCGCGCTCAAGCCGGACGTGATCACCATGGATCTCCGCATGCCGGTGATGGACGGCCTGCTGGCGACACGCCGGATCATGCAGGAGACGCCCACCCCTATCATCATCGTCACCGCGAGCCTCTCGCGCGACGTCCACGAGGTGGTAGGCGCCGCGTACCAGGCGGGCGCGCTGGCGATAGTGCCAAAGCCGATGCCGGGCGCCAGGAACGCCGGGGGCGCGGGCGAGCTGCGGCGCACCGTCCGGTCGATGTCCGAAATCAAGGTGGTGCGGCGCTGGACGCCGGAACGACTTAACGCGCGCGCGCAAGGTCCAGACAGGATCGTAATACCGCCGAGCAAGAGACCGGAGATCGTGGCGATCGGCGCCTCGACCGGCGGCCCAAAGGCGCTGCAGGAGATTTTGACGCAACTGCCGGCGACATTCGTGCTTCCGGTGCTGATCGTGCAGCATATCGCGGGCGATTTCGTGGCGCCGATGATCGATTGGCTCAGGCCGCAATGTGCCGTGCCGTTGGAGATTGCCGCGCCAGGGCAATTGCTCGACGGGCCGGGCATATACTTCGCTCCGCAAGGCCGGCATCTGCGCGTTCGCGGCCGGGCGCTTGTGCTGGGCGACGAGCCGCCCGTCCGCGGCCATCGCCCCTCCGCGACCATACTTTTCGAGTCGGTCGCCGGCCAGTACGGCCCCGCGGCGATAGGCGTGCTGCTTACCGGCATGGGCGACGACGGCGCGAGTGGGCTGCGTGACATGAAACTGGCAGGCGGGCAAACCATCGCCCAGGACGAAGCGAGCAGTGTCGTTTTTGGCATGCCGGGCGTGGCGATCGGTATGGGTATCGTGGACTACATTTTGCCGCCGCCGGAGATCGCGCTGCTGCTGGTCAAACTTGCCTTGCCCGGAAAGGGAGGGTTCTAGATGACATTTGATCTTAACGCTATCATCGGCGAGTTTCGCGAGGAGGCCGGCGAGCATATCGAGTCGTTGAACGCGCGCTTGCTGGAGCTGGAGCGCAATCCGACCGCGACCGAGGCGATCCGCGCCATGTTCCTCTCCGCCCACACCATCAAAGGCAGCGCCGCCATGCTCGACCTGCAACACATCAGCGTGCTGGCGCACGCCGTCGAGGACGTGCTGGCATATCTGCGCGATAAACGTCAACCACTGGAGCGCGATACCGCGGACCTGCTGTTCAAGAGTCTGGATATGCTCCGCGCCTTGATTAACAGTCCGGTCTCCGGCGGCGTTGAGCCCGACCCAGCGATACTGGAGTTGAGCGCGGCGCTGCGCGGGCACGCCATGGAGCGCGAGGCAGACGACACGCTTAAATCGACGACGCCCACGGAGGGCGCCGCCGCCCCGCGCGCCTTGCTCCTGGAAGATTCGGCGACGGTGCGGCTGCTGGAGACGATGCAACTGAACGAGGCAGGATTTACAGTCGACGCCGTGGCGGACGGCATGAAGGCGCTTAATCTGGCCATGGCGCACCCCTACGACGCGATCGTTACTGGGGTCGAGTGCGCGGGTTTGCGCGGATGGGACCTGGTTGCCGCGCTGCGGGACGTGCTGTCGAGCCGTTCCATGCCGATCATCGTGATGTCCAGCGACCGTGAGTCGGACGCGCGGGACATCGCTGCCGCCGGGCTGTACGCGTACGTGCGAAAGGGTTCCTTGCGCCGCCAGGATTTACGAGAGACGGCCCAGAGATTGCTGGCGGAGAGTAGAGAAGTGGTCAAAATGGAAGGTCGATCGTGAGCATTTTGGTGGTAGACGATAGCCGAGTTGTACGGGCAATGCTCGGCGCCATATTGAACTCGGTCGGCTACTCCGACATCGTGGTGGCGGACTCCGCGCAGGCCGCGTTTGAGTCACTCGGCCTGGACAGCGGCTCGTACGCGACCGGCATCGACCTGATCCTCATGGACATCACGATGCCGGATATGGACGGCATCGCGGCGATGCGCCGCATACAAGCGGTGCCGAATCTCAGAGACATACCGGTGATTATGGTGACCGGACGCGTCGAGCCGGAGAATCTGAAGACGGCGTTCGACGCGGGGGCAATCGATTATATCACGAAGCCCGTGCATGAGGTCGAGCTGCTTGCGCGGGTCCGGTCCGCGTTGAAGCTCAAGTATGAAATCGATCAACGCAAGGCGCGCGAGCATGAGCTAGTGCAGGCGCTGAAGCAGCTCGAAACGGCGAACCAGCTCCTGCAGCACGTCTCGGCGACCGATGGCCTCACCGGTGTCGCGAACCGCCGGCAATTTGACGGCGTGCTGGACGTCGAGTGGTCGCGCGCCAGCCGCAACCGCTCCTGGATGGCGATAATCCTGCTGGACATTGACTACTTCAAGTTATATAACGATACCTACGGGCATCAGGCGGGGGATGCCTGCCTGAAGACCGTGGCAAGCATCTTGATCGGCAGCATTCACCGTCCGGAAGACATGGTGGCGCGGTACGGCGGCGAGGAATTCGTCATCGTCTTGCCGGGGACCGAGCTTGCCGGGGCGAGTACGGTAGCGGACCGCATACGCGCCCGCGTCGAATCCATCGAGATCGTCCACGCCCGGTCGGATGTGAGCCGGTACGTCACCTTGAGCGTTGGTGTCGCCGCGGCGATACCGCGGAAAGGCGATGCCCCGCCCACGTTGATCGCGGCGGCCGACAAGGCACTATACCAGGCGAAGCACGAGGGACGAAACCGCGTGCGAGAGTATATCGGAGCAATGTCCAGAGCCGCGGCGAGCATGGACGGGCAAGAAGGCCCCTCCTCGTAAAGCAAGGGATTCCTGGAGGAGTATTGCCATTCGCCCGGCGAACGAGGCGGACCTCTCCGCCATCCACGACATCTTCTTCGCGAATGAGATGCGCGGCGCGCCAAACCCGCCGCCGCGCCGCGAGGCGTGGTCCGACTTGCGCCACGCGCTACGCACCGGAACGATGGTGGTCGCGATTGAGGACAGCATGCCGATCGGTTTCGCGGCGGTGGTAACGCGTGATCGGATCGCGTTCCTCACCGACCTTTTCGTGCTGCCGGACCGCCAATCGGTCGGCGCGGGCGGCGCGCTGCTGGATGCCGCGCTCGCCGGCGACGCGTTAGCGCGGTGTACGGTCAGCTCGACCGACCCGCGAGCGCTGGCCCTCTATATTCGCGCCGGCATGCAGCCGCTATGGCCGCACTTCAACCTGCGGCGGATTGAATCGGTGGCGACCGGCGGGACTGACACAGACTCGGAGGCCGGCGGGCGGCGAGTGCGGACGGAGACTGGCGGGTCGGTGGCAAACGTAGGGGCCGGCGTGATGGTCGTGGAGGCACGGGCCGGTGACCCGGAGATACTGGCATGGGACACGCG
>JANWHV010000218.1 GCA_025450255.1 Chloroflexota bacterium
GGCACAAACCGCCTCAGGCTCACGAATCTCGCCATAGAGCGCTTGTTGCACCCCGCACCAGCCGGCCACGCTTTGCGTGTCTTCAAGGCCAAGCAACAGCCGGCCCTTGTAGTTGTCCTTGACTTTGTCAAGCTCAGAGTCCGTCACCAGGTCGGAACGCAGCAATCGCATTTGCCGCAGGATCTCGCCCACAACCTCGGTCGTATTCGCCGGATCGACTGCCGCGTAGGTCACCAGGGCGCCCGTATCTGCCACCACATTGCCGTAAGACTGAATGTCGTATGCCAGCCCACGCCGTTCGCGAATCTCGAGAAAGAGCCTTGAGCTCATGGATCCTCCCAGAATTGACGTGAGGAGCTCAAACCCATACCGGTCCTTTCTTGACCGTGGGATACCGCGCGAAGCCAGGCATATGTTCATCTGCTCGGTCGATCGCTCTTCAAAATACACCGAAGGATTGAGTTTCGGATATTCGATGGGCGTCATGCTGGGAAGCGTTGAATCCCCGACCTGACGCCATGCTCCAAACATGCGATCCACGAGTTCCATGCCAGCGCGCTTGTCGATTCCCCCGGCGACGCTGATCACCGCGTTGCCCGGCACATACCAGAGATTCTTGAAAGCGACGAGCCCGTCTCGCTTCAAGGCGGACACGGACTCCCTGGATCCCGCCACGTCTCGGCCAAGAGGCGTGTTGGGCCAGCACTGCTCGTCACTGAGCGTATGGACCCAGTCCTGTGGTGAATCGACCGACATGCCGAGCTCTTCGATCACGACTCGCCGCTCTTTGGCAACCTCACCCGCGGCAAAGGTGCTGTTCAGCAGCATGTCTGATAGCAGATCAACCGCCAGGCCGGCGTTGTCCCGACTGACCTTGGCCCAAAATACCGTGAGCTCCTTGTCGGTGCTCGCGTTCAAATGGCCGCCGACACGCTCGATCGTCTCGGATATGACCGCGGCGCTCGGTCTGCGATCCGTGCCTTTGAAGAGCATGTGCTCTACGAGGTGCGCGCTACCCGCTTCCTCTGGCGATTCATGTCGCGACCCAACCGACACTATCACTGAAACCGTGATTGAGTACATGCCAGGCATTGGCGCCACGACTGCTTGCGCGCCATTGTCGAACCGACTAACGATACATTCCATTGCCGTCCAGACAAATACGGTGCTGAGCGCCGAGGTAACTGCGCCTTGTTAACCACACGCGCGGTGGGACATGCATTCGACTGCAACTATACCCCTGCCCCATCACACCTGCCAATTGACCCATTTGTCGGTAGGTGCAAAGCCTCTTGTCGCGGCGCCAGTTCGTGTACCTTGACGGTAAGCGAATTCCCTGCCTACGATCATCGCGATCGGTTTTCGCTGAGATCAAGCAGCCACGCTAACCTGAGGAGCCCTACAACCGTTGCGCCAATTTGTGTACTGGGTCTTCCTGCTTGGTATCGCGGCAGCACTTGGCGGCTCCATCGCGTATGCCGCGCGCCCCTGGTACGACGCCGCCAAAGTGTTCTCGAGCGTGACAGGCCAGCTTTTACCCACTCCCGCCGTGCCGACCTATACGCCGGCGCCGGCGCGCACGCCCATCGCGGCTGTCGCATCGCCAAGTCCAACCTTCGCCCCTATCAAGAGCCCAACCGGCCGGGTGAATTACCTGCTGTTGGCGAGCGACAACGACGCGAAGAATCAGCCCGGCACCGCGCCAAACACCCAGGTCATCATCTTCGTCTCATTCGACACGGTGCGGAAACAGATTTATATGCTGTCGATTCCGCGTGATTTATACGTCCCCATTCCTGGCTTTATGACTGACAAGATCGACACCGCGCCTGGTTACGGTAACCTCAGCACGGTCATCGATACGGTGAAAGCGAACTTCCACGTTTCGATAGACCACTACGCCTGGGTTGGGTTGCAGGGCTTCGTCAGCATCATCAATTCACTTGGCGGCGTGGACCTCATGGTTGCGCACCCGATGGTGGAAAATGACTTTCCGGACGACCTCAATCCGCTAGGACCAACCTATGCAATCAGGCGTTTCTTCATCCCGGCGGGGCCTCAACACCTGGACGGTGTGACCGCGCTCCAGTATGTCCGCGCGCGTCATGCCGATCTTATCGGCGACTTCGGCCGGTCACAGCGACAACAACAAGTATTGCTCCAACTCAAGCACAAGATGAAGGACATGGACATCAGCACCTTTCCCGCCATCGTCCAGGACCTGAAAGGCGAGTTTCAAACAGACCTTTCAACACTCGATATTTTGAGCCTGGCTCGCGAAGTCCTCAGTATCAGCCCGAACTCCATCCATCATTATTATCTCGATCAAACGCGCAACTACACGTCGGATCAGACATTGCCGAACGGTAACGACATCCTGGTGGGAAACTGGCCAAAGATAAACGCATTGTTCCAGTGCGTCATGTCTGACCACGCATACCTTGGCTGCAAGAATTCGTGATCTCGCCTGGCACTCCCGCGCCCAATACCAGCTCGGGATTTTGGTTCGGCCTGTGGACAACCTTCAAGCTGCTCATCGCGGTCAGCGCATGTTCATTGATCGCGATATTCATGGTCGCCAGTACTGATGCCACGGACACCCCGGTCGCGCAATCGAGCGGCACGGCGACGCCCCAACCCACGGTCGTAATCCAAGGCAGGGTGCCAACACCCGCGCCAACTCCCGCCGCGCCAACCGACGTGTTCGTGCCAGGGCGCCTTATTTATGTCAAGGGTAGCACCATTTATATGGTGCATCATTACGACGCCCCGGTCCCGCTCGCCATTGGCCGCGAGCCCGGGGTCTCGCCAGACGGCACGAAACTCGCCTATGTTGCGTTCTATAAGAATTACCAGGACCTGATGCTCTTGAACATTCAACAGCGGACGCATACAAGGTTTCTTGACGATTCCCCTTCCGTCCCGACTGACGTGAGCACCGCCTTCACCGCCGCAACGCCATCCTGGTCAGACGATGGTCAGTACATTTATTTTTCGTGGAGCTATCCGGGTGCGCCGAATTACCCTAATACGTCGACCTACGACCGTCAAGATCTGAGTGTTACGCGGTGCGCGGTTGCTAGCCCATGCAATACCAGCACTGGCACGCAAATTACTACCCCATATTTCGAGGCCGGAGGAGACTTTGAGCCTGCTCCGCGGCTCGCGGACCCCACCTACCTCGTCTATACCAAATGGCAATACCAGCAGGCCCGCGACAACACCAGTCGATCGCTGCCCAGATTGGTCTCGCAAAATCTGAACGACGGCACCAAGGTCGACCTCACCAATATTCTGGACAATGTGTCGGAACCGGTTTGGAGCCCAAATGGTCGCTATCTGGCCTTCGTTAAGACATCCGACGATCTGCAATCCTCGTCTATTTACATCATGACGTTCCACCCACCTGGCCGTATCGCCGACTACGAGCACGCCCGGCTGCTGGTGAAGGGCACTTCGTTCGCCGCCCATCCCGTATTCTCTCCAGACGGAAGCGAAATGGCATTTATTGCTCAATCCTCCGACAGTACGCTGCACCTGTATATCGCGCCGGTGACGTTCGGACCGAATGCGCGCCTTGGCATTGCCCAAGAGGTGAAACGCGCCGATGTCGTGGATGGCGATCGACTGGCCTGGACGCAATAACCGCCGCTGCCTTTCCACCGATCGATCGCGCAATGCCATACAATCGTAGATCGGATATATCCGCGCGCAGTTTCGACTCGGCCTGAGACCGTGCGCTCGCGCGTATGTGTGAGTCTTTCGGATGTTCGGCGGAGGCAGGCTCGATGAATGACAACGCTTCGCTGATCGTGGTTGAACCTCGCGACGGCTACGCCGTCGTTCGTCTCAATAGACCCAAGGTCCTCAACGCGCTCAACGGCGAGTTGATGATTGAGCTGGTTTCCGCACTGGAAGAACTGGATGCCGATCCCGCGGTGCGGTGCATCGTCCTTACAGGAAACGAGCGCGCGTTCGCGGCCGGCGCCGATATTGCCGAGATGGCCGGCGCGGATGCCGTTTCCTTCCTGTTGCAAGATTCGTTTGCCCGCTGGGATCGCATTCGCAAGTTGCACACGCCGTTAATCGCCGCCGTTAGCGGCTTCGCGTATGGAGGCGGCTGCGAGCTGGCCATGATGTGCGACATGATCGTCGCGTCGGAAACCGCCCGGTTTGGGCAGCCAGAGATCAACATCGGCGTTATCCCGGGCGCCGGGGGCACCCAGCGTCTTACGCGTGCCCTAGGCAAGGCGCGTGCCATGGAAATGATCCTGACCGGCGTGTCGATAAGCGCGAAAGAAGCGCTTCAGGCGGGCCTGGTAAATCGGGTGGTGCCCGTAGAGCTCTATCTCAAGGAGGCTGAAGCACTCGCCGAACGCGTCGCGAGCCAGCCGCCCATCGCGGTTCGATTGGCGAAGGAGGCCGTACTGAAGGCATTCGACACCACTCTTGAGGTTGGGCTGGACTTCGAGCGCAAGAACTTCTATCTGCTGTTCGCCAGTGCCGACCAGAAGGAGGGAATGCACGCCTTTCTGGAAAAGCGTGCGCCGCGATTCGAGGGGAGATAGCAAAATGGGCGCCACAATCGCATCGGACTGCCAAACGCTGCTCACGAGCACGGATGGAGCGGTCCTGACCGTCACCCTTAACCGCCCGGATACCTACAACGCGTTGAACGAAACCCTCAAGCTAGAACTGCTGCGGGTGCTCAAGCAAGCCGCGCGTGATGTGACCGTACGCTGCGTGGTGCTTACCGGCGCGGGCAAGGCATTCTCATCCGGTCAAGATCTGAAAGAAAGCGCACTTGGCTCACCCGCCACTATCGGCGCCACGCTCAGGACGCAGTATAATCCTATCGCCCAACTGCTGTATTCGCTGGAAAAGCCCGTACTGGCGTCGATCAACGGCGTAGCGGCAGGGGCCGGTTTAAGCCTGGCCCTGGCGTGTGATATGCGCATCATGGCCGATACCGCTTCCTTGCGCCTGGCGTTTTCCAACATTGGCTTGATCCCGGATTGCGCCGCCTGCTTTACCCTCGCGCAGATTGCCGGACGCAGCGTCGCCCTTGACATGGCCTATACCGGCCGGGCCGTGGACGCGGCTGAGGCGCTCCGGCTTGGCATCGTGAATAGAAC
>JANWHV010000219.1 GCA_025450255.1 Chloroflexota bacterium
GACCACGTCGCAGTCGAGCGGAGCCAGGCCGTCGGGCCCGATTTCGGCCAACAGGTCGGCGGAAAGAAAATGAAACGCCGAAACGACCTGCACGCCGACGGGCGCGTATTCGGCCAGTTGCTCGGCGGCTGACCCGGCGGACAGGCCAATCATGCGCGAGGCACGACCGCCGATGGCGGTGGCAAGCGGCACCGTGACGTCTATCAGCACGGCGCCGACCGATAGGTGGTCCTTTATCGCCTTCATGGTGCCGATTTGCGCCGCGAGCGGCACGCACACCACTACCACGGGCGCCGCGGCCGCAGCCGCGGCGTTTTCCAGCCCCTCAACGCGTGCATCGTCGCGGCCGAGCAATGCCGCAGCCTGGCGTATTTTATCCGCGGCGGCAGTGGCGCGCTCGGCGTCGCGCGATCCGATCGTCACCGACCGTCCCGCAAGCGCCCAACGGAGGGCCAGTCCATAGCCCTGGTTTCCCGTGCCGCCTATTACAGCGATATCACTCATGGCATTCTCCCCGGCCCTTACATGGTTTTGTATCGGCGTATCGCGCGGATGTTCATCACTCTGAAACGGGTACACTGGTGGCGACGCCCGGTCGAGCCCGAGCTACACGGATCACTTTGCTTGTCAGCGGAACAGATCCAGCTCTGGGCGGCGTATCAGCTCTCGAGCGCTGCCTTCGCTAAGTTCAGCCTGGAAGCCGCGGATGACGGCCACCGGTACGCGGTCCAGTTTACCCATTACCAGCTCGGCGGCGCCGGCCAACTCATCGGCCACGGCGAGCGCGGTCACGCGCAACGGCCGGCCCTGGGCGTCGTGCTTGCCAATGTAGTCCCGGATCGGCTTGATGCCTGAGACGCCAATCGCTACATTGGTCAATCCTTCGCGCCATGGACGGCCAAAGGTATCGCACACGATCACCGCAATCCGCCGGCCCGTCGTCGCCAGCACTGAAGCTCTGATGCGCGCGGCGGACTCGTCTGGGTTGTCCGGCAGCACGCAGACGATATCGTCGCCCACGATATTTGACTGATCGACGCCGGCATTGGCGCAAATCAGCCCATGCCGCGTTTCGGCAATTATCACGCCACGGTCCATGCGAACGATGCGCGTGCTCTGGCGAAGCACCAACTCAATATGCCGGGCATCCTTGCCCCAACGCGCGGCGAACGCGGTTGCCACGGGAGTTGGCGTGATGTCGCGCAGATTCACCAGCGCCCCCTCCGCTTTGGCCACGATCTTGTGGGTGACAACCAGCACGTCGTCGCCGGAGAGGCCATCGCCTTCAGCGGCGAAGGCGGCGACGATCAGGCCGCCGAGATCGTCTCCGGGCTTGATTTCCGGCAGACCGTTTACAGGAAGCAGATGTACGGCGGCCATGCTCAACGGCAATGCCCCGAGACGCAGGTTCGCGAGGCGTCACTGCCAAGGCTATCGAGCATAGCCTTCAGAGACGCCACATCGCCATCCATGGCGCTCATATCGAGTGATGGCATGCCGGCCCTCGCCGCCAGTAAATCGAGGTCTTCGGGCGTATCAATGTCCAGGGCGAGGTCCGCGCTCCGGCAGGTTACAAACGCCACGCCACGCTCTTCGGCATAGGCACGGTGACGCTCGAAGCTTCCCTCTCCAAACGCGAATGGGATGACGAGCGGCGGCCGCGCCAACAGCGCGTTCGTGCCGTTCCTATGGCGGTCCGGAGCGATTGCGACGCCACGGTCGGCTTTGAGCGATCGGACGAGGTTGGTGAGCGCTGCCGGGGTTGCCGTCGGCACATCGCCCGCCACTACCAGCAACGATGTGGCGCCGCGCGACACGGCCTCATGCGCTCCCCGCGCGATCACATCATTGAGCGATGTATCGAACCACGGCGCCTGCCGTCGTGACTCCGCCAATGGCGGCTCCCACAACGGTGTGGCGCCCAATCGGGCGGCAGTGTCCAGTTGCTCGGCTGATCCGCTAACGACCAGGCAGCCCTCGATGTCGGGCATGTCTAACACGGCCCGCAGCACTCGCTCGAATGAAAAGCGGCTCAGGAGCCGGCGCGCGGCCGGCGTCACGCGCGTGCTTAACCGTGTCTTGCCCAGCGATGGGTCTTTCGCCGGGATGAGCGCCCAGAGGCTCATTGCCGTTTCTCACCGTCGCCGGCCAACGTGTCCATCTCGTGCCGCGTCTGGTCGACCACGTCCAGCACGGTTCGCGCCAACGTTCGCCGGTCCGCGGCCGTCCGCATCAGGATCGGCGTTACTATAGGCTGCGCTCCCGCCGCTCGCACCGAGCCGGCGAGCGCGCTATCCAGATTGTCGATTAGCAGTTTCGGGGCGAGGTCGGCGTACGCGGCCGCCACGCCGGCCACGCTGACTTCGCGGCCCAGCCCTTCCAGCATACGCGCGGCAGGGCCTTTCACCGCCTGGCCGGCGATGATTGGGCTGACCGCGACGATCGGCACTCGCGCGGCCAGCAAGTAGTCTCGCAGGCCGGGTATCCGCAAGATTGGACCGACGCTGACGATAGGATTCGATGGGCAGATAACGACGGCGGTGCATTGGCTGAAGGCTGCGCGCACGGCGAAGCTCAGGGTCGCAAGGTCGATGCCCTCAAATCGCACGGCGCGGACCTCGTCACGGCACTGTCGCCGCACGAAATATTCCTGGAAACCAAGATCGCCATCCGGGGTGGTCACGATCGTCTGTACCGGCTCGTCACACATTGGCAAGATCTGGGCATGAATGCCCAGCGCCTCGATCAGTTGGGCGGTTGCCTGCGTGAGGGTACGAGAATCGCGCAGCATGGTTGTGCGCAGCACGTGTGTCACCAGGTCCCTGTCACCAAGGCGGAACCAGTCGGGCGCGCCGTATTTGCCCAGCATCTCAAGCCCGTTAAAGGTGTCGCCCTGTATGCCCCAACCTGTTTCGGGGTTGGCGATGCCACCGAGCGTATACATGACGGTATCGAGGTCTGGCGAGATGTGAAGCCCATGCATGACGAAATCGTCCGCCGTGTTGACGACGACCGTCAGCTCGCCGCGCGGCAATTCAGCATAGAGGCCGTCCGCAAGCTTCGCGCCACCAACCCCTCCGGCGAGGGCAACAATCATAGAGTCTCTCCCGTACAGGGGCTTGTGCTTGGCTAAAGCGGAAGTCGATGAGGTCCGCGCCTCGAATTCAGCGCGACGGTCGGAGCCTTCCTCATGAGCATAGCAGCGGCTCGATTTTTCGAGCAATTCAACGTCGATATGATCCGGCACGGAGGAGCAAGCGCGGAAACGGACGGCAAGACGACGCCCGTTATCGCCATCGCGCCTCTGTATGGGTATAGTGTAATTCTCTGGTTTTCGCCCCAAGATTGGATCCGCGCATGGACGGGAGAACGGGCGCCGAGTACCGCGTGGACGAACAGTTTGGCCGACGCACCCGGTATCCGACTGTTTCTCGCATGCCCCTATACCCTCCGTCCGGGCCGACCAACGATGGAGCCCAATCGGTTAGTGAAAGAGATAGTAACGGTGCTAGAATTTGGCATGACCCTGATGCCGGATCCGCCGACCTCGCGTATTGTAGAACTGACCCGCGCTGCCGAGGCCCATGGCTTTTCGTATGGTTGGCTCTTTGACTCGCACGTCCTCTGGATGGATCCATATCCGCTGCTCACGCTGATGGCGGCCAATACCACGCGGATGCGCCTGGGTACTTGTGTGACCAACCCCGGTACGCGCGAGCCGAGCGTCACGGCCAGCGTATTCTCCACGCTCAACGAAATATCGGGCGGCAGGATGGTGATGGGCATTGGCCGCGGTGATAGCGCGCGCCGGGTGATGGGGAAGCCTCCAACCACGCTAGCCACGCTGGAGGTCGCGATCGAGGAGATTCGTGCCCTGGCGGCGGGGGAGCCGACCCGCGATGGCGAGCATGCGATCCAGATGAAGTGGGCCTCCGGCGGCCTGCCGATCTACGTTGCCGCCTATGGACCAAAGGCGCTGCGCCTCGCGGGCAAGATAGGCGACGGCGTGATCCTGCAGTTTGCCGACCCGCGGCTTGTCAAGTGGTGCCTTGGCTTCTGTCGCGAAGGCTGCGAGGAGGCGGGGCGCGATTGGTCCAGGTTCCACGTAATGAGCGCGGCGCCTACGTTTATCTCGGAGGACCTTGAGCGCGCGCGGGGCCAGGTGCGCTGGTTCCCGGCCATGGTCTCGAACCACGTGGTAGACCTGGTGTCCAAATACCCGCTGGACCAATTGCCACCGGAGCTGACGCGCTACGTCCGCAACCGGCCCGGATACGACTATCAAGAACATGGACGGGTCGGCGCGCACCACGCGGAGTTCGTCACGGACGACGTGGTGGACCGCTTCTGTGTTATCGGCACGGCGGAACAGTGCCGCCAGAAGATGGTGGAGCTGCGTGACGCCGGCGTGACGGAATTCAATATATACCTGATGACGGACGAGAAGGAGCGCACGCTCGAGGTCTACGGGAAAGAAATAATTCCCCACTTCGCATAGGCTGCTCGCGCCGTTACGCCACCTCGTTATGGAGCGTGCCGAGGCCGGATATGCCGATACGCACCCGGTCTCCGCGCCGTAACGAAAGGCTGTCCGGCGGCACCAGGCAGGTTCCGGTCAGCAGCACGGCGCCGTCTGGAAAGGTGTTGGAGCGGCCAAGGTACTCGACAAGCTCGGCAAATGCGCGGTGCAGTTTCGCTGTCGTCGTTTCGTCGCTCCACACTTCCACGCCGTCGCGGGTTATGGCGCAGGTGATTGCGAGATCGTTGGCATTCGGCACCGATTCCGCCGGGACCAGCCAGGGGCCAACCGCGCACGAGCCGTCGTACACCTTGGCCTGAGGCAGGTACAGCGGATTCTCTCCCTCAATGTCACGGGAGCTGACATCGTTGCCGATGGTGAACGCCGCGATGCGTAGGGATGGGCTGAGCACGAGCGCCAACTCCGGCTCGGGCACGGTCCAGCGCGCGTCAGGGCGCACGCGGATCAGACCGCCGTCGCCAACGGTCCGGCGCGGGTTCGCCTTGAAGAAGAGTTCCGGCCGCTCGGCCGCGTAGACCCGCGCGTACATATCGGCGGCGTGCTCACTCTCCTGCTCACGCGCCTCCCGGCTGCGCTCATACGTCACTCCGGCCGCCCAGATCTCTTGCTCATCCACCGGGGCTAATAGTTCGACCGTGTCGAGATCGTGAAGCGGCGCGGTCGACGCAATACTCGCGACGAGCGAAGAAATGGGAACGTCGGCTCCGAGCAAGCCGGATATGGAGGTTGCCCAGGGCAGGCCGGACGCGGTGAGGTCACGAATGCCCGTGCCGTCGAACCAGCCGAGGCGTGCGTCAGCACCGCTTATGCGAAACCGGCAGGCCGCCGGGTAATCTGGTAGGATCCGTTCCGCATGCATCGCCTATTTCCTCCAGGAGGCTCACGCAGCTGTATTGACCACAATTGCAACGTGATGTGCTATAACCTCGCCCATTGGTCGCCGCCATCCATGGAACGGAATAGTCCGCCGACGCGGGACACGTAGAGGGCGCCGCCAGGCCCACCGGCAATATAGGTGATGTCGGCGGTAGATATACCGTTCTCGGCCGGTTCCTGCCAGCTTGCGCCGTCGTCGGCCGAGCGGAATACGTGTTGCATGCCCGCGCAGAACACCTTTCCGGCGGCGCTGACACAGCCAACAATCAGGGGATCGTTCATGCTGGCAATGGTCAGGACCTGCTTCCAATGACTCCCGCCATCCGTGGACCGGAGAAGCTGCGCGTTGGCGCTAACAATGCCTGTCCCCGCCAGGATCACGCGGCCAGCCTTGTCCACGGCTAGCAACGTCGTGGCGTCGCTCAGGCGGAGCTCGCGCGTGGCGGGATGCCAGGTTACGCCGTGGTCCGTGGAACGATACAGGCCGGATGTGCCGCGCGACGGCGTCAGGACGGCCAGCAAGGCGCCGTCCGCCGTGGCGGTCAAGGCTTGCGCGCTTCCTTCAAACGGAGACGGAGGCGCGTTCTTCGGCGTTACCAGCGTTCCAGGCCCTGTAGGCTTCCAGGTAAGCCCGCCGTCAATTGACCGGTAAATCGGACGCCCGCATTGGAACGCCGGATGACGGATCGTGGTGAGCTGTGAGACTTCATCAGGGCACGAGACGGCGGCGTACAGGCCGGACGGCGTCGCGACCAGCGATGAGGCGATGAAACGGAGACGGGGCAGGCCATTCCGGGGGCCTAATTGACTCCACGATCGGCCTGCATCGCCGCTGCGCAAAAGCCCGCTGGTTGAGGCAACACCGACGCGGCCAATATTTCCACTGGCGGCGACAAGCACATGTGGGCGAGCCGGATCGCGGACAAAATCGCCAAGCCGGTGAGCGACGAGCGTATCGAGATGCGCGGCAGTCCAGCAATGCCCGCCGTCGGTCGATAACGCCATGTTGCCGGCGTCAGTCGAGCCGACCATCGTGGTGCTGTCGACCACCAGGAAACCAACCAGCGTGCCGACGTGGCCGCAAGCCACCGGACTAGTTTGGGCGTCGACGGCCGGATGGCCGCCGGCAAGATATGCGCTGACGAGCGCCGCGGCGGCCATAAGTCGTCCCAGCCGTCGTTGTAACGACCTCATGTGGGAGCGCGGCGTTGGCGCCACCCTGGGCCAAACGATCATTGAATCGGGTGTTCCCTTCTCAGTGCGGTACAGCGGCCTAATGGCCGCCAATGAGCAAGCTGCACACTACCAGGGCAAGTACGATACCGGCGAGCACGGCAAACGCGCGCTCCCCGTGTCGGACAAAGAACGCGAGCGCGGTGGCTTCGCGGGCGATCGGCGTGGCGACAAGTATCGCCATGCCAAGTCCCAGGATACCCGTTCCCCGCCCATGTTCGAGGGCGGTGGCCAGCGCCGCCGGCCGCAGCCCCACGCCGCCCCGCTGATTGGTCGCCAAGGCGATCGCGAAGCCCACGGCAAGGACGAAGACGCTCAGCCGCGAGCCGCGGCCCAGCACAATGCCCAGAATCGGACCAGGATTTGACAGCTCGCCTGGTTTGGTGGCGGTGGAGGAACCCTTCATACCAGCGCTTTCTGAGCCATTTCGACAATTGAGAGCCCAATCGCCACCAGAAAACAAACGCGGAGCACTTTCGGCGTCAAGTGGGGTGCAACGCGGGGGCCAAGCGTGGCGCCGGCAAAGATGCCAAAGATCACGGGCGCCGTCAGCACGGGGTCGACGTTCCCCTGCTGGACCTGGATGACGGCGCTGGCCACGCCCGTAATACCGATCATGAACGTGCTCGTCGCGGCGGCAATCTTCAAGGGCACGCCCATCATCGTGACCATGGCCGGCACCAAAATGATACCGCCGCCCACGCCGAGAAGACCGGATACCAGACCGGCCCCGACCGCGATAAGCAGACCGATCTTGACATGCGCGATTCCGTAGTCGCCGACCAGGCCCAGCTTCACGGCGAGCGGATCCGGCGTGACACTGCGCTCAGCCGGACCGCGGAGCAGCGAGACCGCCGTGTAGACCAGGATGACGGCGAACAGCGCCGCGATCGCGCGCACGCTGAGGGCATTGCCAAGAATTGTGCCGCCAATCGCGCCGACGACAGTGCCTGTCTCCAGAAGCATGCCCAGACGCACGTTCGGCACGCCGCGCTTCAGGTAGCCGCTACCACCGGCGCTCGACGTCGCGATGACGGCGATGATGCTGGCGGCGACGGCGCGGTGGATCGGCATGCCGATAGGCCCGCTCAGCAGCGGCGTGACAAAGAGGCCGCCACCAAGGCCAAGAAGCGAGCCCATCACGCCGGCCAGGACGGAGAGCAGCCCGGCGGCAATGATGTGCTCGACTGACATGAGGGTCTACTCGCCCCAATCTTCCTCTTCGCGCGGAGCTGGGTCAAGCCGCGGCGGATCGACTTGCACCAACTCCAGCTCCACGCCGCATTCGGCGCAGGTCACGATTTCACCCTTGACGGCGCCATCCAGGGCGACCGCGGCCGCGCATTCGGGGCATTCTGCTTCCATTGTCATGTTCTCCTTCGAATCACCGTCTAACGAAAGGCAACTATACAGTCACGCCCGCATGATCCGGATGGGCCGCTCGGCCCATGGCGCCAAGCTCATGCAATACCGAGGTGAGCACCACAATCGCGGACTGATATTCACGAATAGTAATATGCTCGCGCGGCGTGTGGTCCAGCAAGGAATCGCCCGGCCCATACGCGAGCATGGGGCAGTTCCAGCGCTCGCTCACCACGTTAAGGTCGCTGGTCCCTGTCTTTACCACGAAACGAGGATCGCCGCCCGCTGCCCTGATAGCCCGAATGAAGGCACGCGCCACCGGGGTATTCTTGGGCACGCGGACGGCGGGCTCATACGCGGCGTACTCGACGTGAGCATCACCCGCCAGCCGGATCACGGTTTCGCGCCAGGCGTCCGCCGAGAAGCCCGGCGGCAGCCGGAAGCCAAGCTGCATGGTCGCGATGTCTCGCATGCCGTCGCCGGCGGAACTCATGGCTCGTAAAGATGGCGAGAGCCGATCGAAGACCCCCGCCGGCCGGTCGGCATTGGCTACCGCCGTGGCTGCGAGCACGGCGTGCCAGAAGTCGACCGCCGCCTCGCAGGCGTTCTGCTGTCCGGAGGCGGTGTGCGCGGACTCGCGCGATACGGAATAACGCGCCAGGAGCCGGCCCTTGTAACCGACGGTAACGCGATCCCAGGCGCTCGGCTCCCCGATAATAGCGAAGTCGGGCGCGAATGATGAGGCGGCGGCGCGCGCACCCTTTGAGGTTGCCGATTCTTCCTCCACGGCGCCGATCACAATGACGCGGCCAGGACCATTGAACGTGGTGGCCGCGGCGACGAACGCCGCCAGAGGCCCCTTGGCATCGACGGCGCCGCGGCCAAACAGCAGGTCACCCTCGCGCCGCACATGAATGTCCCCAGGGACGGTATCCATATGGCCAAGCAGCACGAGGGTTGGTCCGCTCGCCGCGTCGCCGCGCTCGCCGACGGCGTTTCCGGCCGCGTCGATGCTGCTTCGGAAACCGCGCGCGGCCAACTCGTCGGCCAGGAACCTGGCAAGCGCCCCCTCCTGGCCGGAGAGGCTCTGGATGCGCAGCATCGAGGTCAGCAGATCGACATCATCCACTCGCGGTCTCCGCTCGATTTGGCCGCCACGTTTGCAGCGCCTCGGCCACGGCGGACAGCACATGGTCAACCTGCGCGTCGCTGATTACAAGAGGCGGTAGGAGGCGGACTGTTGTTGGGCCGGCCGGGAGCGCCAAAACGCCCCGCGCTTGCAGCTCGTTCATGAACGGCCGTGCCTTGTCGCGCAACTCGATGCCGAGCATCATGCCCAGCCCTCGCACGTCGCGCGCGACCGGCGATCGAGCCTGCACGAGCTTGAGGCGCTCCAGCATCAGGGCGCCGGTGGCCGCGCCTCGCTCGATCAACCGGTCCTGGCGCAGCGCCGCCAGCGTGGCGAGGGCCGCCGCGCAGGCCAGTGGATTACCGCCAAACGTTGAGCCGTGGGCGCCAGGGCGGATGCCCGTCACGCGATGGCCAAGAGCCACGGCGCCCATCGGCAGGCCGCCGGCCATCGATTTTGCCATGCACAGGAGGTCGGGCGTGACGCCGTCATGC
>JANWHV010000220.1 GCA_025450255.1 Chloroflexota bacterium
CAATAGGCTGGTGCCGCAAGCACTGGAGGAAATCCTCGGCGGGCCACGGAATATCGCTTGGCACGTGGTCAAAGATAGTAGCGGCAAGACACGCGTCAGGGCCGGACGCGCGGAGTGACCGTGAGCGGCGGCTACGCGTTCGGCGCCATCGATGAGGACTACCTGAACTTGGCGCCACGCGAGCCCACCGCCAACTGCGCAGAGCCGTCACTCAACGATCTGATCGAGAAGATGTGGTGGGCCGAGAGCCGCCGCGCGGCTCGCCAAATACTGAACGTGGTACAAAAGGTTGGGAAGCCTACATCAACCAATCGATTGTTCTGCCTGACTATGGCTTAATATTGACTGGCTGACTCAGAGCGCACTTGCTTTCATTGTCTTAGCTCCGCTACTTTGGCTTCCGCTGGTCCAATCACGCGCGAAGCCAGGCCGTCTATAAGCTCTTGTGGCGTCGAGTACTCTACCACCGGGAGAACCCACGGGTACTTCGCAAAGTCCTGGAACATTCCATACGGCCGCCCACCTTCCGAGATAGCCAATAGCGACAGTACCGGCACGGCCAGTGTTGGAACGATAGCCTGTAGCTCCTGTGGAATACTTCGCGGCTCTGTCAGGTCGGCAATGATGAAGCGTGCGAGGTGCGCCAAGGTAGAAATGGTGTCGGTAAGATCCCGACTCGATGGGCCGTCAAAGTCAAAGAGGACAGGCACGTAATTGTGGCTACGAAGTGCTTCGCGGAGCGCGTCCAACACAGCTTTACGCTCCGGCGTGAAGCGACCGAGGATAAGTACAAGCTTCGACGATACTGCATCTATGATCTGCCTGAGTTTCTCATTACGCAGCATGAGATGGACAAACTGCGCAACCTCAATGCTATCCAGCGTGATCTCCGGCTCCCATTGGTTATTGATGCGCAAATTACTCTGCGTCGCGTTCGAAAGCTCACAGTTCCATACTGCAACACCATACACTCTCGATCCACTCAAATCGACCCCCGTCATATCGAGCTCGTTCAGAGTTGCGAACTCAAAATCACAGTTCGACATATTCGCATTAGTGAAATTCGCGCCCGAAATAAATGAGGAAGAGAACCATGATGCCGACAGATCGGCTGCTGTAAAATCAGCACTTAACATATTATTCGTATCTCCAAACTGGCACCCCACCATTCGGGCACGCTTGAACTTGGCGGTGTATAAGCTCGCGCCCCCGAACGTAGAACCAGACAAGTCGGCGTCGTGAAATTTCGACCCATCAAGTTTCGCATGAATAAATTTTGAGTCTCTGAAGTTAGAGTTTCTACAGTTTGAATATAGTATTGATGCCTCAGACGCGTCGGTTCTCGATAGATCAGCAAATGAAAGATTTGTCGTATGAAACTCTACACTCTTTAACGTCAGTCCGGATAATTTCGCATGATTCAGATCAGCACGGTGCAAATCTGCGCTGGCGAGATCTACACTTGTCAAATCCGCAAAGCTCAAATCTGGGTCAACTGGTTCGTTCAACTGATACCAGCCCTCCCACGTATGTCGCCCACGATGTGTGTTTTGCTCCTCTACCCATCGTGCATGCATACTGATGCGCTGGTCTGCGCATTCGCTACGCCATGCATTCCACCCAGCAAGATCATTCTTTAAGAGTTCGAGGTGTTCTTGATTCGCCATAAGACGCCTACCTATGCTGCTCTATGGGCACTTATTTTGACATCGCGACGAAAAGGCTAAACCTGAAGGATATCAAGTTCAGATGCCAAGCGCCGTAGCGAACAGACAAACAGGCCGTTGTGCGAACATCGCTACCGTGCTACTCTCACAGCCGACATGAGCCTGCGCGGGCGCTTCGACGCGGCTCTGCTCGCCACAGCGCGGGAGAGGAAACGCCAATGGCCATGGCCGTCGACAAGCCGGCGCGCGGAACCAGCCGCCGATTGCGCATCGCCTACCTGCTCGCCGGACTTGTGCTCCTGATCCTGGCAGGAGCTGCGGTCTTTGTGCATGAGCGGTCCAGCTCGTCCGCGGCCAGCGCGCCGATGGCGACCGGCACCGGCACCTGGGGATGGCGCCATCCTCTTCCGCAGGGAAACAGCCTGTACGGCGCCGCCTGCCCGAGCGCGACGTTCTGTATGACGGCGGGTGCGAACGGCACTATTCTGACAAGCTCGGATGGCGGGGCCACCTGGATGAGCCGCCGCCCCACAAGCGGCAGCGAGTTGCGCGGTGTCGCCTGCCTCAACTCCGCCACGTGCGTGGTGGTCGGCAACGACGGCGCACTTTTGGTCAGCACGGACGCGGGTGTTACCTGGCAATCCCGCCTACAAGATCCGAACACCTGGCTGCGCGGCGTAGCCTGCCCGACCAGCCGAAGCTGCATTGCCGTTGGCTGGCAAGGCGCCATTCTCGTCACCGAAGACGGCGGTGCGACCTGGAACAGCCGTCAGTCCGGCAGCCAGGGGGACCTCAACAGCATCGCTTGCTCGATGCCCAGGGCATGCGTTGCCGTGGGCGATCGCACAATCCTGAGTACCACGGACGGCGGCGCCACCTGGCATGGCGCACGCACGCACATAGACAACGACCTGCTGAGTGTCACCTGCCCACATGCGCAGACGTGTCTCGCCGTCGACTACAGCGGCCTTATTCGCATGAGCGGGGACGGCGGCGTCACCTGGCGTAGCCACCCGGACGGGTACAAAAACCAACTGTACGGCATTACCTGTGCTGGGAACGGTAAGTGCCTGGCGGTCGGCGACTACGGCACCCTTGCCGTTAGCGGGAATGGTGGCGCGACCTGGCGACGCAACACGCCCGCAGGCGATAACTACCTCTGGGCGATAGCGTGTTCCAGCAGCGGTACGTGCCTTGCCACGGGTGACGCGGGTACGATCGTGACAAGCGCTGACGGTGGCGCGACATGGCGCGCGCGTTCATCCGGCCGGCGATACGACTTGCACGGCATCGTCTGCACGACGACCAGTACCTGCATCGCGGTGGGCTGTTGCGGCAGCATCTTGGTTAGCACGGACGGTGGTGTGGCCTGGCTCGATCACAGTGCGCCTTCCGGCAAAAACGACTATGACCTGAACGCCATATCCTGCCCCGACGACACGCACTGTCTCGCCGTTGGGACTGGAGGCACTGTTGTGACCACGGCAAACGGCGGCAGCACCTGGCAGCCCCGCGTCTCCGGCACGAAGCACGATCTGTCCAGGGTGATCTGTACGTCCAAGAACCGCTGCCTGGCCACCGCCGGCGCCGGCCTGTTACTTGGGAGCACGGATGACGGTATCACCTGGCGCGAGCAGCCTAGCGGCCGCACCGCGGCGCTCTTCGGAATCACCTGCATGAGTGACAGGCGCTGCGTCACCGTGGGCGAGGGCGGCACAGTTTTGATCAGTACGGATGACGGGGACACCTGGAGGAGCGTGACCTCATTCACCGGCTCCGATCTCTATAGTGTCGTATGCCGGACCTCTGTCAATTGTCTGGCCGTAGGCGACAGAGGCGTGATGATTGTTAGCGGCGACGCGGGCGCCACCTGGAAGCGGCAATCGTCCGGCACGACGTACACCTTGTGGAGCGTCATAGCGCCAACCAGCAACAGCTATGTAATCGCTAGCGGAGACTCGTTTGAGCGAGGGCTGGTCATGGTTAGCGCCAACGGCGGCGCCAGTTGGAGCCGCCACGCCGTCGGCACCAACGACGATATGCGCGATATCACCTGCTTCACCAGCCACGTATGCATTTCCGTCGGCGACCAGGGCGCGATCATGACCGGCACCGACCGGTGAGAGCCGTACGTATTAGCTCGACAAAGGAGGGAAGCCTCGTGGACGTGGGGAAAGCGTTCGCCGAGATTGCGGCCGGTAGGAATGTGATCCCCGAGGAGCGCATGCGCGTCTATGACGAGGTGTTCAACCGTGGTCTGGGCATAACATTCATCCGGCACCTGGAGGATTGGGCGTCCCAGCAACGCCTGGTATACGTGCCGGAGAAGAACTAGTACGTCGTGTTTGAACGGCGCCCTGATGGTACCTGGACCTGGACAGAGGGCGACCCCTGGCAGTAGGGGAAAGCAGCCAACAAGCTGGTGCCGCGTGCATTGACTGAGGTTCTCGGCGGCCCGGAGGACATTGCCTGGCACCAGGTGATGGACGACAGGGGCAAGAGGCGCGTCAAAGCTGGCCTGCCCGAGCAGAAGTAGGTGGCCGCGCTGGACGGCCGGGATCTGGGCGCGGTGAGCGAGCCGGCGGCGAGGCAGGTCATGGAGGGCCAGAAGCGGAAATGGGACACGTAGATTCGGCGGCGGGATCAGCTATACTGCGAAACAGCGGCATAGGGCCGCGGGGGGCGTTACGGTGAGCGATCTTTTGCAAAGAATCACGGTCAACGCGAAACAGTGCGGCGGCCGTCCGTGCATTCGAGGCATGCGTATCAGGGTTTCGGATGTGCTGGATCTTCTAGCGTCCGGATTGACCACGCAGGAGATTCTGGCCGAGATGCCCGATCTCGAGTCGGAGGATCTCAAGGCCGTGCTCGTCTATGCCGCCCGTAAACTGGATCATCCCATTCTCGTGGCGTGATCATCCTCGTAGGCCGCGCGGACTCACCTGCGCGATATACCGTACGTGTCCCCTCGGCCGCCCTACCCTGACCGACCGGCGCTTGGGGCACATAGTATCCCTTGATGCTGCTTGGCGGATATGTCGCGTGGTAGTATGTGCCCATTTGGCGGGAAGGGGCCATGCGTGCCGATCATTCACGCCCAGGATGTGACAAAGAATTATCGCCGGCCGGCACGACTGCCTGGCCCATTCGGCGGCGCGCGCAGCCTCTTTACCCGCCAATACACCGTGACACGCGCCCTGGACGGCGTCTCGTTCGGCGTCGAGGAGGGTGAGTTGCTGGGTTACATCGGCGCCAATGGCGCCGGCAAGTCCACCACGATCAAGATCCTGACCGGTATCCTGGTCCCCTCGGCCGGCCAGGTCACCGTGGCCGGGATCGTGCCCTGGCGGGAGCGGGAGCGGAACGCGCGCAACGTCGGCATCGTCTTTGGCCAGCGCAGCCAACTGTGGTGGGACCTGCCGCTGATCGAATCGTTCAAGCTGATTGGCCGCATGTATCAGGTGTCCACGGCGATGTATCGGCGCAACCTGGACGCCTTTATCGCGCTCCTGGATATGCAGTCGTTTCTCGATACACCGGTCCGGCAATTGAGTCTGGGGCAGAGGATGCGCGGCGATCTGGTCGCCGCCATGCTCTACGAACCGCGCATCCTCTATCTCGACGAGCCGACCGTTGGCCTGGACGTACTAGCCAAGGAGCGGATTCGACACTTCATCCAGGATATTAATCGCGAGCGCCAGGTCACGGTGCTCCTGACCACCCACGACCTGAGCGACGTGGAGTTACTCTGCAAGCGCATTCTGCTCGTACACAAGGGGCGCATCCTCTACGACG
>JANWHV010000221.1 GCA_025450255.1 Chloroflexota bacterium
CAGCACGTTGCGGCCCGCGCTGGAGGACATCGTGGTGCGCTTCAGGCTTGTGCTGGTGGGCGGTTAGTGCAAAGAACCGCGATCGACGAGCGCATCGATAGTCAGTTGAGTACTGCTTCCCGCCCTACCTTCGGTCGCGTAGGCTGATTCGGCGGATCGCGGCCAATCGTGGGCGAACGCGACGTTTCGCCGAGCCAGGGCAACGTCGAGCATACGACGATGGCCTCGCCGAGCCGGTAGAGCCCGCGGCACGCCTACTGCCCTCGCCGGCCTAATACGGCGCGTTCGATGCCGGCCACCACCAGGAACACAATCACGCCCGTTAGCGTGGCGACCAGTACGATCGCCATCACCTGGGCGGTATCGATCGACTGTTTGGCGGTGATCAGCTCATAGCCGATGCTCTGGCCGCTGCCCGCCACGTACTCGCCTACGATGGCGCCGACCAGGCTGAGCGTGCTGGTGATACGGAGCGAAGCGAACAGCGAGGGAATAGACGCGGGCCAGCGCAGCTTGCGGAATACCTGCCAGCGGGTGGCGTTGAGCACGCGGAACAGGTCGAGGTGCAGCGGATCGACCATGCGCAGCCCCTGCGTCATGTTCACCAGGGCCGGGAAGAAGGAGATCAGGAACGCGATGCCCACCTGCGGCCACAGGCTATCTAGCGGCAGGATGATCACCAGGATCGGCGACCACACGATGATCGGGATAGTCTGCACCAATACGGCGAGCGGGAAAAGCGTTCGCTCCGCTATGCGCGAGTGGACGAATATGCTGGCCCCCAGTATTGCCAATACGTTGGCCAGCACGAAGCCGATACCGGCCTCCTCAAGCGTAGTCACCAGACCCGGCCAGATAGAAGGCCAGTTGTCGGCAAGGCTGTGCAGGGTGTCGTCGAGACGCGGAAAGATGAACGGCGGCACGTTCCGCCAGACCACGAAGCATTGCCAGAAGACCAGTACCAGGCATACGGCGACAACCGGCAGCAACGCGCTGAGCGCCCGATCCTTGCGGGCCTGGCGGCGCAGGCGTTGAATCCGTTCCGGATCGCCGCCCACCTGGGCATCGTCCGTGCCCGGTGGCATCGGTTCGCTTGGGCTCACCAGTCCCCCGTCCCCACACCCTCGGTCGCGGTGGCGACAGCCTCGTGATCCGGGCGCCCTTCGAGCGCCGACAGCACCTTGGTCTCCAGACCGAAGAACGCGGGACTGCGCCGCACGCTGGGCAAGCGCGGGCGCGCCAGGGGGATAGGGACGATGCGGTGCAAGCGGCCAGGCCTCGGCGTGAACACGGCGACACGGTCGCTCAGGTACACGGCCTCAGCGATGCTGTGCGTCACGAACAATACCGTGATGCGGGTCGCCTCCCAGACGCGCAGCAGCGCCGCGTTCATCTCATCACGGGTGATCTGGTCGAGGGCGCCAAAGGGCTCGTCCATCAGCAACACGTCGGGCTCCTGCATCAGGGCGCGAGCAAGGGCTACGCGCTGCCGCTGGCCGCCCGACAATTGCATGGGCAGGCGCTCCGCGCAGTCTCCCAGGCCGACGCGGTCCAGCATCTCCAGGGCACGCTTCCGGCCGGCCGCGTCGAGCCGCCCGCCCAACTCGAGCGGCAGCTCCACGTTGCGCGCGGATCGGCGCCAGGCCAGCAGCGCCGGTTCCTGAAACACCATGCCGATGCGCCTCGCCGTGCGTACGGCACGGGGCGAGGCGCCGGCAATGGCGATGTCGCCGCCTTCGGCCTGCAGCAAATCCGCTACCAACCGGAGCAGCGTGGACTTACCGCAGCCGGACGGGCCGATCAGTGAGACGAACTCGCCGGCCGCGACCTCCAGATGTATGTCCTGCAAGGCGCGCACGCCATTTGGATAGCTGAACCGCACGCCCCGGCAGGAGATCGACCCCATTTCAGCTCTTGGGTAGGAACTGGGTCGTGAACACGCTGCTTGCGGGCACCTTGGTGGTGATTTGCTTATATTTTGTCAGCAGATCGATGCCGGCCTGCCACCGGCTCTCAAGCATGCCGCCGCTTGGCATCGACACGGGCGAGGAAAGCTGGCCCAACGCCTTCATTTCGGCAAGCTGCTGCGACACGGAATCGTTCTTGTCCAGCTTCGGCACCACGATATGGGCGACTTCGGTGGGGTGGGTCAGGGCGTAGCGCCAGCCGCGATCCATAATCGAGACGACTTTTTGCACCAGGGCGGGGTTTTGCTTAATAGCGTTGTCGGTCGTGAACAACACGTCGCTGTAGAAGTTATAGCCGTACTTGCTGGCGGGGATGACGTTGGCGTTCACGTGATATTTCTGCGCCATCTCAATCGGCTCGTTGGTCAGATATGCCAGATAGGCGTCCACTTTTCCGGCCAGCAATACGGTGGGGTCAAAGGCAACCACCACCGGCGTCACGTCCTTATCCGATAGGCCGACGGCGCTCAACATGGCATCCAGCACATACTTCTCATGCGCCTGATAGCCGATACGCTTGCCCTTGAACTGCAGCGGCGTGGTGATACCGCTCTTGGGCAGGGTCATGAAAGCAAACGGCGACTTCTGGCCCGAGGCCCAGACAGCTTGCAAGGGAATGTGCTTGGACCGGGCGATAATTAGCGACGCGCCGTCCTGGAAGCCGAATTGGTACTTCCCGGCGCCCACCAGAAGGACAGGGTCGTTGCTGAAGTCGTAGCCGCGCACGGTGACGTTCAAGCCGGCTTGCGTCCACCAGCCTTTCTGCTGTGCCACCCAGATACCGGCGAACTCCACGTTCGTGATCCAGTTCAGGGCGATGGAAACGTTGGTCATGGACGCGGCGCGCGCGGGTGTCTTCGGCAACGGGTTGATCAGGACGGCGCCGAGTAGGGCAGCGGATAATAGCAGGCGACGAAGCATCGGGTGATCTCCTTGCATGGCTCTGGACATGTTCACGGAAATCCCGGAACAACGTTTCCTCGCGACGGCGCGGAGCGTACGCGCGAACAGCCGACAACCCCATTGCCGGTGGCCAGGCCCCGCGACAGGCTGAGTATACACCATCATGTGGTGACCGGAAGATGACTACCCACATATCGCGGCCGACTTACGCGACATTCGCGGCCGGCCGGCAAGAGGGCGCCGATTGACGACGGTACGCCACTTCGGCAGACGGCCCACCAGCGTGTGACAAAAGGCAGGCATAGCGCGGGACCGTTGGCCCTGACGCCCGACCCATCCCATGCCCGATGATTGAGCCATCGAGAGTTGACCCCGAGGCGTCGGCCTCGGACAGCATTGAGGAAAGGGAGATCATCATGGCCCCGCAGCTTCGTTTGAGGGTGGCAATCCTGCAAATTGCCCTGGTTGTAGTGCTTGCCTTTGTCGCGGGCTTCCTGTATTGGGCGGCCAACTTCACGCATTCGTATGTTAGCGACGAGCTGACGCAGCAGAAAATCTCGTTTCCGGTGGCGGGCAGCGCCGCGCTCAGCCCGACCGAGTTCCCGGACCTCCAGCAATACGCCGGGCAAGCGGTGGTAAACGGCGACCAGGCCAAGGCATACGCAAATGGCTTCATTAACCGCCATCTGGCTGCCATCGGCGGCGGCAAGACCTACTCGCAGGTGAGCGCCCTGTCCCTGGCCAACCCCAAGGATGCGAAACTGGCCGCGACCGTGCAGACTCTCTTCCGCGGTGAAACCCTGCGCGGCCTGCTCCTTAACGCCTGGGGCTGGTGGACCGTCGGCGCCTACGCGCTCTACGCCGCCATCGGGCTGACGGCGGCCTCGGTCGCGGTCTTCCTGGCCTTCCTCTTCGAGGTGTTCATCGCGCCAAAGCGAGAGCTTCGAAGACCGGGAGTGCGCCTGGCGGCGTAACGCGGGACACGCGGGTTGCCAGACCCCTGCGCAAGCGAGAGGGTCCGTACCAAAACCTCGGTACGGACCCTCTCGCTTGCTATAGAGGCGGACATCCCGGCCTGCTCGCGGCAGCGCCGTCCCCATCATATCGGGTACCCGACCCTGGTCGCGGCAACCATTGTATGTTGAAAGCCATGGAAACCGCTGAAGCGCAAGCACGGATAACGAGCGCCTTCCCGGCCCTTGCCGTCACGACGATTGTCCCGTTTGGCGCCGGTTGGGCAAACGCCTCCTGGCTTCTCAATGACGAGTTGGTATTCCGGTTTCCAGGGAACGCGCGTGGCGGAGTCGACGCTGAGGGAGATGGCCGTACTGCCATTGCTCGGACCCACCCTACCGGTACCGGCGCCGGATTTCCACTATGCCGCGCCAAACGCGCGGCCACTGCCATTTGGCGGCTACACGCTGGTGCCGGGCGTGCCCTTGAGCGACGCGCGTCGAGCGGCGAACGCTGGGTCGGTCGCAGAGGGCATTGGCGGCTTTCTCACTGCCCTGCATAGCTTTCCCATAACGATCGCCCAGGCGCTCGGCGTGCCCGGTGGTACAGCCGAGCAGTGGCGAGAAGAGTATGCCGCGTTCCGCGATATGATCCTGCCAACCATCGCACCAAATGTCTCTGACGATGAGCGACACGAGATCGTGGCTGCGTTCGATCGATTCCTGGACGACGATCGCCATTTTACCTTCACGCCGGTGTTATTGCATCGCGACCTGGTGGACGAACACATACTCGTCGAGGGCGAGACCGGTACCCTGAGCGGGGTGATCGACTTCGAAGACATGAGTATCGGCGATCCGGCATTCGATTTCACCGGCATAGCGCATCTCGGCCCAGCCGCCGTGACCGCGTATCGCGGCCCCGTGGACGCTGGGTTCGCGGAGCGCATCCGCTTCTACAGGTGGTTGATGCCGTTGCACGAGGTGCAGTATGGCGTGGACGAAGGGAATATCCACGTCCGTCAGTAGGTAGAGGTCACAGTGGCGCGGCGCGGCAATCGCCCGGATGTCGGGTGACGGGGTTCCCATGTACCGCTCGTGCCAGATGCCGGTGGCGAATGCGTCGGTGTCGCGGATCAGCACCCGATTCGCCTGCAGCGCGGCAAGATCCTCGCGTCGGCACTGCTCGGACGCAATGGCGACGAATTCTTCGGATCGCCAGGAATCGGGATCCGGTTCGAGCAGCTTGGCCCCGGTATATTCGCGCCCGTACTCGGGCACCCATAGGGTGTCGTAATACTCGGCCAGGGCCGCTGACACGTTTGACAACGTAGGCGCGGACGCAGGGCTCGAGGTACGACCAATACGCCAGTGGATCGGCACGCACCCTCGTCCCCGAGCAGGGAACGCACAGTCGCGCCCGGTCGACGCACAGGTGCGTCGCGCCCATCAGCGAAGCGTAGCGGTCGCCGTATTCCTCCGAGGTGAACACCGCGTCGGGCGCCTGGCCCAGCCACTCCACGGTCAGGCGCGCCCAGAGCGCGCTGTCGCCGGCGCCGTAATGGTCGTCGATACAGAGCACCGTGGCGGCGGGGTGGATCTCTCGCAGCCAGGCGGCGCGGCATCGTCGATGCGTTGCAAGACGACGGTCATGCCGAACGTACATGCAAGCAGGGCGATTGCCATTAATACTCTTATTTAGTATTAATGGCAATCCCTTGTAGGGCGACTAACCTCCCATGCCCGCGGCGGCCAGCCGCCGCAGGCCGTCGATCTGCAACCGCACCAGGCGGCGAAAGCTTTCGTCACGGTCGAGCGCCATGGCGAAGTTGCCCGCCGCCTCCAGGGTGGCGAAGCCGTGGACAATCGAGCGGATGCCGCGGACGGCATGCAG
>JANWHV010000222.1 GCA_025450255.1 Chloroflexota bacterium
GTAGCACTATTCGAGACGCCTGATGACGCAGCGGCGGCAGTCGCTGATTTGCGCGCCGCGGGGTTCCCCGAGCGCGCGATCGGAACCGTAATGCCGGTTGACGTCGAGGATGTCCGGCAGCCGCGACTCGAAGACGTTGCTCCACACGACGTGCAGAGCGGAAGCACCGCAAGCGCCGCGGCCGGCAGTGTTTTAGGCGGGGCGTTTGGCGCGATATTGGCCGCCACGGGGGTTTTGGTTATTCCAGGTGTTGGGCCATTTATCACGGGCGGCATTCTCGTGACACTTGTGGGCGGCGCGGCCGGTTGGCTGGTGGGAGGACTGGTTGGCATGGCCGTGCCTCATGACGAAGCCGCGTACTATGAAGCTCAGGTCCAGGGCGGGAAAGCGCTGGTGGCGCTCTTGCCCGAGGGCCGGGAGATCCTCGCTAGTGAGATCCTGCGGCGGCATAAAGGTGATCTGTCCGCGGCGACGGAAACATGGAACATCGCCATGATACGCAACCGCGCCGAGTCCTCGGGTCAGATCCGCGACATGCGAGCGACGTTGAGTGCCGATGGCACCGTTCCACCAATGGACGTGCGCGAGGCTATTACTATACCTGCTTCCGATCGCTCCGAACGATATCTGAAGGGTGCGAGTGGCGCGGGGGATCGACCGCATGTCATTGAATCGCCGGAGAAGGAACCGCGCGATGCAGCCGGCGCCGGTCGGCGAGATGCCGCGGGCGGGCCGCCAACGCCTGTCGTGGCAAAGCCCAATGTTGGGTTGAGTCCCGGCGATCCACACCGCGAATCCGACCAGGGTAAGCCATATCTGGACGACGCGAATCCCTACGGCCGGCCGCTTGACAATCGGCAAGGGAAACCGTTAGGTGGCACGGGCACGGTGGAGCACCCTGAAGATCCTGCCGTGGACGCCGACAACTCGGCGCGGGGAAGAAGTTCCCCGGAGGCATTTCCGGAATCCATTGAACGCCAACCCGCCGGAGACGATCGGGGGCGGCAGAGCTAATTTCCAAAGTCTTCGCCCAGTATAGGTCGCGCGCGGGCGAGTCATAGTACACTGTGTGGGACGTTCCTTCCATGTGGTACGAACGACGGTGATCGCGGAGGAGCAACCCAGTGCAGTTTCTCGTCAAGCAGCGGCTCTTCTCGGCCGGCGACTCATACAACATCCTGAGCGAGCTAGGCGAGCCCTCGTTTCAGGTTCAGACCTCACTTGTGACGTTCGGCCATAGCCTTGATATGTACGACATGTCGGGCCAGGTTGTAGCGAACGTACAGCGGCAGAGCCCTGCCGTTCTGCCGACATTCCGCATATTGCGCGACGGCAAGCATGTTGCCGACGTACACAAAGATCTGTTCACGGCGTTTCACCCGCATTACACGGTACGTGGACCGGGTGGCGATTTTGACATTGACGGCGACTGGTCGAACTGGAAATTCTCGATCACCAGCGGTGGAGAACAGGTTGCCCGCGTGAACAAGGAGTTGTCGTTCGTCTCCGATACCTACAGCGTGGAGATCATCGGCGACGTCGACGCACCTAGCATCTTGTGTCTCGTCATCGTCCTCGACGAAGTCGCGCACGAATAACGGATCTGGTCGGGCTGACCGGGCGCATCCTTACCGTTGCAATAGCAAAGCGCCGGCTCGTACCGGCGCTTTGCTATTGCAACGGATATTGGAGCGGACCTACCGCGGCGCTAGCATTCGCTATAGCCGCAGCCGTGACACTTCTTGCAACCCTCCTCAAGCACGAACGCACCACTGCTGCCGCATTGCGGGCACATGTTGCCAAGAATGCGCGCGTTAGGCAGCTCGAGTTGTGTCGGCGCGCCGTGGCTGTTCCCATAACCGTTGCTAGTGCCGTTGCCGTTTGTGTGGGAGGCCAGCGGACGCGGCACATTGGATAGCCCCTGCTGTAAATGCCAGCTCAGGGCTTGAGCGACCGCATCGGGCAACGACAGGACGCGCTCGGCGCCGAACCCGATCGATCTGCTGCCGCCGATTCCACGCAACTGCGTGGCCATGAGCTGGAGCCGCTCATCGGTGGTGATCGATGAGGGAAGGCGGAGGTTTAACGAAATAAGCCTGCCAAGGGCCTCGGCAAGCGCGGCAATATCCGACCCGGCGCGGCCAACGCTGATGAACACTTCGAGTGGCCCGGTTTCGTCGGTGTTTATGGTAATGTTCGCCGTTCCCTCGGGCGCCTTGACCTGGCGGGTATAGCCAAATACCACGGGGGGCCGGGGCTTGACGGCCGCCTGTATCAACGGCGTGGCGGGGTCGAATCGCGCCGGCGCCGCATGTTCCGCTCGTTCAGTCGGCGCCTTGCTCTCTTTTGTACCCATGTTCAGTACCTGACCGGTCGAGAGGCAGCCGTCCCGGAACACGGTGATGCCCTTGCAGCCCTCGGCATAGGCCATCAAATATGCGTGCGCCACATCGCCGACCGCCGCGTCATTTGGCAGGTTCACGGTTTTGCTGATGCTGTTGTCCACGCCGCGCTGGAACGCTGCCTGCATCTTGATGTGCCAGTCGGGACTTACCTCATGCGCGGTCACGAACACGCGACGCCACAGATCCGGCACCTCGTCAAGACCGACAACCGAGCCGTGCTCGCTGATCTTTTCCATGAGCTGCTCAGAGTAAAACCCCTGTTCGCGCGCGACGCGCTCAAAAACGGCATTGGTCATAACCAACTTTCGCTCGGTTAGCTTGCCACGATCGACGACGTGCATAAACGCCAGCGCGAACGCCGGCTCAATGCCGCTAGAGCAATCGGCAATGATGCTGATCGTGCCGGTCGGCGCCACGGTGGTCAGCGTGGCATTCCTGAGTGGAGGTCCATCGCGATAGATCGACCTGGAAAAATTCGGAAAGGGGCCGCGATGCTTGGCAAGCTCCTCGGACTCCGCGTGCGCGGCCCGATTCACGAACGTCATAACCTTTTCGCCCAGCGCGAGGGCGTCGTCCGAATCGTACGGTACGGCAAGGAGGAAAAGGAGATCGGCCCAGCCCATGATCCCCAGGCCAATGCGGCGGTTGGCGCGGACGGTGTCGGTGATCTGCTGCAGCGGCAGCGGGTTGATCTCGATAACGTCGTCGAGAAAACGCGTGGTGACGCGTGTCACGCGATCGAGCTCCAGCCAGTCGACGACGTACGCGCCACCGGCATCCCTGGTAACGCATTCCGCCAGATTAATGCTTCCCAGGTTGCAGGCGTCGTAGCCGCCCAGCCATTGCTCACCGCATGGATTGGTGGCCTCAATCTGCTCTAAATCTGGAATCGGGTTGCTGCCGCTGTTGTTGGCGCGGTCGATGAACAACAAGCCAGGATCGCCCGTGGCCCACGCGGCCTCGCAGATACGGTCAAACACCATTTTGGCGTCAAGAGTACCCGTTACGCTGCCACGATGAGGATCGCGGAGATCGTATTCCGCGCCATGTTCCAGGGCATGCATAAACGCCTCGGTAGCCGCGACCGAGATGTTGAAGTTCGTGATGTCGCGCAGCCCGGTAACCGGATCTGGGCGCTTGCAATCGATAAACTTCAAGATATCGGGATGATCGACCCGGAGCACGCCCATATTGGCGCCGCGCCGCGTGCCGCCCTGCTTAACCGCTTCGGTCGCGGCATTGAATACGCGCAAGAAGCTGACGGGCCCGCTGGCCACGCCCCTGGTGGTGGCTACCTCGCTCCCTTCGGAGCGCAGGCGTGACAGTCCGAAGCCGGTGCCGCCACCGCTCTTATGGATGATGGCGGCGTGTTTAATGGCATCAAAAATTTCGGGCAGGCTGTCGCCAACTGGCAGGACAAAGCACGCCGAAAGCTGCTGGCCATTGTTCTTACCCGCGTTCATGAGGGTTGGCGAATTCGGCATGAACTGCCGATCGATCATCACCTGGTAGAAGCGTTCAGCCGTCTCGCTCACTTCGGCGTCCGAGGCGCCCCACACACGTTCAGCACCGGCGACGGCGCTCGCCACGCGCCAGCACATGCCGTCCTCGTCCTCGAACGTCTTGCCGTCCTTGCGCCAGAGATAGCGTTCCTTCAGCACACGCGACGCGCTTTCAGACCACTGCCCCCGTTTGCGCTCAACGATCATTGGCCTGTCATCCTTCCTTTGGCTCCGATGGTTGTATCCTGGGATCGCTGGATAACCGGACTGCGATGGCGGCGTGCCGGTTCCGTGCCTGGCCTCATGTCTAATCGTGACTGACGCGCTCGATTGCTTCCTGCAATTCTCGCAGCGACGTGAAGCTCAGATATACGGACGCGAAGCGCAAGTAGGCAATATCGTCGAGCTTGCGCAACCTGCTCATCACCATTTCGCCGATTGCCTGACTGCTTACCTCCGAGGCTCCCTGCCGAAACAATTCAGATTCCACGTCGTCGACCAGATTGTCCACGGCGTCCGCCGGAATCGGCAGGCGATGACACGCGGTGGAAACTCCACGTCGCAGTTTCTCCCGATCGTAGTCCTCGCGCTGACCGTTTTTCTTTACCACCGAGAGCCCAACGTGTTCGAGACGCTCGTATGTCGTGTACCGCTGCTTACAGGAAGTACACTCACGTCGTCGTCGTACGCTTCCTCCGCCCTTGGTTTCGGTCTCGCGCGAATCAATGACTCGCGACTCATTGTGACCACAGTACGGACACTTCACGACGCTTTATTCCCGGCTTCCTCACGCACCCCTAGATGTTGTGTTCGGTTCGGAGATAACCCCATAGCATAGTATACGGTAGCACGTGCGCGTGTCCGAATCAATGGGGCTGAGGGCGAATTTTTCGAATCTTTCGCCCCGTGCCGGTACCCGCCATTTGTGCCGCGGCAATGCCTGGACTCAGTTGTGTTGTGATAAGATCGCCCACCGCTGGGAGCGCGCGAAAGCTGCTATTCTAGTCGTACATGACAGACAATAGCCCGCTTGCCCCTGTTTCCACGCTGCAGGATTCCGTGCCGGAAACAACGCGGTTCTGGCGAAAGGCGCGGCTGGCCGCCGGCCTGCTCGCCCGCGGCCGCCGGATTACCGTGATCGTCGTTGCAACTCTGGTTATTGTCGCACCTATCGTCGTGGGCAGCTTGAGACCCAGGGATCCGGCGAAGCCCATGCCCCTGGCGGCGATGGTCAATGGACTCCCCGTCACGATGACGTCATACGAGCGGCAGCTCGTCTACGCTACGGCTGGGTATCAGGGACCCGGCGCGCCCGGCGCCACGCCTACCGGCCGCACCGTGGCCAGGCTGATAGCGGACCGCGCCGTGCAACAAGCGATCGGCGAGGTGCTGATCGACAATGCGGCGACTACGCGCCACATAACGGTGTCGAGCGCCGAGTTACGCCGCGAGCTGGACGCAATGACCGCGCAGGCCGGAGGCGCTGCGGCGCTACAGGCGCAAATGCGCGCGGCGAGTATGACGCCGAGCGATCTTGAATCGATCGCTCGGCACAACGTGCTGCGGTCGAAGATCGCCGCCGCGCTCCACGATCGAGCATGGCTCGATCACCTTATCGGCACGGCGACGATTCAATACTTCGTGAGCGATGGCGCGGCAGGGGCTGATAACGTACCGGCGATTTCGCTGGGCCACCCCGCGCCGCCGTTCGTCGCTCGCGATATGCTCGGGCGGGCGATCAGTTTGGCGGACCTGCACGGCAGAGTCGTGGTGCTTAACTTTTGGGCAAGCTGGTGTGGCTATTGCGCGAGTGAGCTGCCGATGCTGCTGCGGTTCGCGCGCGCGCATCCATCCTACTATGTAATTGCGCTGAACCACGGCGAAGATCGGGCAACGGCACAGCGATACATACAAGCTCATCATCTGGAGGGCTTGACCGTTTGGCTTGACGCATCGGGCGACGCGTTTGCCAATTACGCAATGACCGGCCTTCCGGCCACGTTCTTTATCGATGGAACCGGGTACCTTCGTAGTTATAACTATGGCGCGCTTGCGGACGCCACAACCCTGGCTGACCAGGCTGAGCACGCGCGCAAGAGACTCGACAATACGTACTACAACCAGGGTGGTTGACACGGATGGGCACGGTCGCGGACTCTACGAGTACTCGCCTCGCCAAGGCCAGGATCTTCGCCCTTGCGCCGGCCGCGGCCGCCGCGGCGGCCATCGTCATCGCGGCGTTCTTCGTCTTGCGTCCCTCGGCGCAGCCACCGGGCCTGGTCGGCAAGGCGGCGCCGGCGTTCAGCCTGCGCGATCTTTCCGGCAAGATCGTGATCCTGTCGTCGTTGCGTGGACATCCTGTATTGTTGAATTTTTGGGGAACGACGTGCCCACCGTGCCGTCGCGAAGTGCCGCTATTGCAGCAGGCTTA
>JANWHV010000223.1 GCA_025450255.1 Chloroflexota bacterium
CCGTCGCTAGGGCGCTCGACCCGACCTCGGCCCTGATCGCGCGCATGGGGGGCGATCGCGTGGTCGCTCGGCGGCGACGCCCGCGCAATTGGCCGCTGCTGCTTGGGGTACTGATCCTGGTGCTGGTTGCCGCGGCGTGCATAGCGGCGCCGCTGCTGGCTCCGGCCGATCCTCTGGCGCAGGACGTCATGCTGACCAACGGAGCGCCGCCGCTGTCGCCGGGCCATCTGCTTGGCGCCGATGCGCCGTTTGGGCGGGACATCTTGAGCCGGCTCTTATACGGTGGACGCGCCGACCTGGCGATCGGATTTGGCGGCACCGCCGTGACCGTCATCGTGGGCACGATTGTCGGTCTCCTGGCCGGCTACTACGGTGGGCTGCTGGACAGCATTCTGATGCGCATCGTCGATGTCTTCTTCGCCTTTCCCTTCCTGGTGCTGGTCCTGGCAATCGTCGCCATGCGCGGGCCGGGGCTGTTCAACATGTTCATCGCGATCTGGGCAGTCGGTTGGGTGTCGTATGCCCGTATCATCCGCGGCGAGACGCTGGTGGCCAAGAAACAGGAATACGTACTGGCGGCGCGTGCCCTGGGCTACAGCGACCCGCGCATCATGGCCCGGCACATCGTGCCGAATGTCTTTGCCGCCGCCCTGATCTTCTCGATGGCGGATGCGGTGGGCAATATCTTGCTTGGCGCGTCGCTTGGCTATCTGGGCCTGGGCGTGCCGCCGCCGGACCCGGAGTGGGGCAACATGATCGCCGACGGCCAGAACTATATGGTGACGGCGTGGTGGGTGCCGGCCATTCCCGGCCTGGCGATCGTCGTGGTCGGGGTGGCGCTCAGCTTGATCGGCGACGGCATCGCCGATCGACTGCGGCCGCACGGCTAATGCGGCCGCAAAAGGGATCGTCGGGGATGCCGAAGTCCTGGCGGTCGGCATGATGCTGTCCGAGGAACGGCGGGCGTTGGAACCGTCAAGGATTGCGACGGCCAGGCCCCGCGCCGGCGGACCAACCATCCTGAGCGTGCGCGACGTGCGCACCTATTTCAAGACGGACCGCGGCATCCTGCGGGCCATGGACGGCGTGACTTTCGATCTGCTGACCGGAGAAACGCTGGGGATCGTCGGCGAGAGCGGATCGGGGAAGAGCGTAACCTGCCGCTCGCTGATCGGCCTGCTGCCGCGCCCGCCCGCCTATACGTCGGGCGAGGTGCTTTACGAGAACCGGAACCTTGTCGCGCTCTCCGCCCATGAGCTGCAGGCGCTGCGGGGCGCCCATATCTCGATGATATTCCAGGACCCGATGACCTCGCTGAATCCGGTGATGCGCGTCGGCGAACAGATCGCCGAATCGCTTGAATCGCATACGCGCCAGAGCCGGGCCGAGCGACGCCAGTCCGTGCTTGAGCTGATGCGCCAGGTCGGTATCCCCTCGCCCGAGCGTCGCATCGACGACTACCCGCACCAGTTCAGCGGCGGCATGCGCCAACGGGTGCTTATCGCGATCGCTCTGGCGTGCCGGCCCAGGATTCTACTTGCCGATGAGCCGACCACTGCCCTGGATGTCACGACACAGGACCAGATTCTGAGCCTCCTGCTTTCCCTGCAGGAACGGTTCGGCATGAGCGTGATCCTGGTAAGTCACGATCTCGGCGTGATCGCGGAGACCTGCGACCGCGTCGCCGTGATGTATGGCGGCCAGATCGTTGAGCTTGGGTCCACGGCCGAGGTATTGACGCAGCCCCGGCATCCATACACGGTCGGGCTGCTGCAGTCGATGCCGGCCGCCGACACCACGAGCCGTTATCTGACGCCGATCCCTGGGGTGCCGCCCACGCTGGTCGACCCGCCGGCGGGCTGCCGCTTCTACGACCGCTGCCCGATCGGGGAGGCGGAGTGCCAGACCTGGGATACGGAACTGGTGTCGAGTGCGGCGGGGCACACGGCGCGCTGCCGCCGTCATCAGGCGGTGACGCTCACAATGGGAGACAATCCGTGAGCGATCGGCCGCTGGTCGAAGCGCGGCACGTGTCCATGCACTTCGTGGTCGCGGACGGTCTTCTCAGGCGCGTGCGCGGGCGCCCACCGGAGACGCTCAAGGCAGTGGACGATGTATCGCTTTCCATTCATCCACGCGAAACCGTGGGGCTGGTCGGCGAGAGCGGCTGCGGCAAGAGCACCATTGGCCGGCTGCTGCTCCGGCTGTATAGTCCCACCGAAGGCGAGATCCTGCACAACGGCGTGAATATTTTGGCGAACGACGCGCGCGCCATGCGCGAGGTGCGGACCAGGATGCAGGTCGTGTTCCAGGACCCCTATTCCTCATTGAATCCGATGATGACCGTGCGCTCCGCGATCGAGGAAGTGCTGGCGGTGCATAAGCTATGCGCGCCGCGCGAGCGCCTGGCGCGCGTGCATGAGCTGCTCAACCTGGTTGGACTCGCGCCCGAGATGGCCGAGCGGAAGCCGCACCAGTTTAGCGGCGGCCAGCGCCAGCGCATCGGCATCGCCCGTGCCCTTGCCGTACGTCCGGACTTCGTCGTGGCCGATGAGGCGGTATCGGCGCTGGATGTATCGGTGCAGGCACAGGTATTGAACGTCATGACACGCCTGCAAGACGAGCTTGGCCTCGCCTATTTGTTCATTTCGCACAACCTGGGCGTGGTCAAGCACATCAGTCATCGCGTGGCGGTCATGTATCTCGGCAAGGTGGTCGAGACGGCGCCGACCGCGGAGCTATTCGCGGAACCGCTGCACCCCTATACGCTTGCCCTGTTGCGGTCCGTGCCGAAGCCGGTACCGGTGCGGAAAACGGCCACGCCCGCCCTGGAGGGGGATCCGCCCAATCCGATCGATCGTCCCACCGGCTGTCACTTTCATCCACGCTGCCCGCACGCGATGCCGATCTGCCGCGCGCGCTATCCGGCCCTGCTCCCCGTGGCGCCTGGCCGCGCCGTGGCCTGCCATCTCTACGGGGAAGGGGAGAGCGTGGTGGCCGTGGGGCAGGCAGGCGGCGGAAGCGCGGCGCCACGGAGCGACTGATCGCCCGCGCCGCTCGCGCCCTGGCGCATCATGACGCCGCGCCACGCCGGAGCGCGTCCAGTTCGTCGAGGTTTTGCCAGGACATGGCGCGTCGGCCTTCCTCAAGCTCATGAATCATGCCGACCAGCCGGCGCGTCAAGGGCATTGGCAATCCATGCGCCTCGCCAATCTCGGCCGCCAACCCGATCTGTTGGTCGACCTCGGTCGTGCGACGGCGCACCGCCAGGTCCCGCCAGATGCCGCTCTTGCTTTTCCGGTCGCGTCGGCGCCGCGCCACCAGATCGTCGAGCGACTGGCTAAGGGCGCCGGCGCGGCGGTTCGCGGGCGGATAATACAAGGCAGGATCGACGTTGTCAAACGGCTCGACGGCGACGCCCTCGCGGGCGGCCACCGCGTAGATTTCACTGGCCAGCTCCACCATCAAGGGCCGATAACGGTCGATCACATCAGCCATCGACTCGTCGGCGAGCGCGGTGGCGAAGAGCATATTACTGTAGCCCATCTTGCCCCAGAGATAGCCCCAGATGTTACCGGTGTGGGTAATGGCGCCCCATGCCGACAACACATCTTGCAGTTGGCGGATGCGGTCCGACATCGTGCCGTCAAGTTCGCCAAGATACAGGCTGCCCGGCCCGCCATACGAAATGATGCCCGGCTCGAGATAATCGGCCGAGAAGTTCACGAAGCAGCCGATCGTCCTGCCCGCGCCAATACGCGCGGCGATAATGCGCTCGCACAGGCCGTTTTGCAGCGAGACAACGGCCGAGCGGGGCGAGAGTAACGGCGCAACGGTTGCCAGCGCGTCGATCGTGTGCTGGGCCTTAACCGCCAGCAAGACCGTGTCGAGCGTGCCAGTCAACGCGCTGGGCAGGCACGCATGTACGTCGACGGTGAACGTTTCGGCGAAGCCCTGGATGGTGAGGCCGCGCGCTTGCACGGCCGCAACGTGCGCTTCGTCACGATCGACCAGCCGTACGGCATGTCCAGTGCGCGCCAGATAAGCGCCGATGGTGCCGCCGATGGCCCCAGCGCCCACGATGGTCAGCTCCATGTCTCACCGCCTTATGGGGCTACAGACCTTTAATGAGCTCGCGTGTCTCCTCGACCGCCGCGCGCCAGAGCGCGAGCATTTGGTGGTCGGGCTTCTCATATGCGCCTCCGTAGTTGCCGTCGCCAATCGCCGCGCGGATGGCGGCGGGCGCCAGGCGCCGCAAGCGATCGGGGTCGGCCAGGGGCTTTGTGCCTTCCGGCGCGGGCGCCACGCGGTTCCAGGGAAAGTTTTCCATCCACGAAGCGTGTGATGCCAGCGGATCGATGTCCTGCACCGCCTGCCAGGTCCTGGGGGCATTCCACCAGTTGTGGAGCAAGACCGACACGGTCGGGTGATCGGCCATCCATTCCGCGGCGAGCGCGCCAACCGGGCTGTTGCCGCCATGTCCGTTCACCAGCGCGATGCGCCGGAACCCCTGTTGCGCCAGCGAGTCCAGGATGTCGCGCGCCACGGCAACGTAGGTTGCGACGCGCAGGCTAACGGTGCCCGGGAAGGCCAGGAAGTAGGGTGTAAGGCCGTAGGCAAGGGTTGGGAAGACCGGCACGCCGAGCGGATCCGCGGCCTCGACCGCTACACGCTCGGCAAGAACGGCATCGGTGGCGAGACTGAGATAGCCGTGCTGCTCGGTGCTTCCCAGCGGCACCACGGCACGGTCGTCGCGGGACAGATATTCGGCCACCTGCATCCAGTTCATATCGGCGATCTTCATCTCAACCTCCCTCATTCATGCCAATCGGTCGCCGGCGGTGTCGGCCGTTCGACGCGTGCTCACGCCACCAGACTCCTGGTGAGGGTCACGATGGTGACGAAACGCTGAAACAGCGACAGCGTATCGCTCGACTGGCACTGAACGGCGCGTACCCCCGTGCGCGTGACACCCTCGATCCAGCATGCCATCGCCGCCATGTCGGCGGTGAGGAAAGTGATATCCAACCGTACCGGAAGAGTAAAGGTGGGCGACCGCTGCTCCGCAAGGCGGCGAAGGGCGCCGGAGGCGCCTTCGCGGACGAGCGCGCACGCAACCTCGGGGTGCAGTTTGCTGGCGGCGAAGCGGCTGATTGACTCCTTGACAACCACGCGTTCGGCGGCGGGAGCGATGTCCATTGCCTCCTCGGCGGTTGCGGCGTCGCCGGTAACCAGGGCGATCGGCACCTTGAAGTGGGCGGCGACGAGGGCGTTCAAGGCGGATTCGCCGACAATCTTGCCGTTGATCCGCACTTCCCAAATGGCGTCGGGATTGTAGCTGTGAGCGAGGATAGCGCGCTCGTGACCAATGGACCCGTGATAGCCGATGAAAAAGACGGCGTCGAAGGATTCGTCTAGCCCCTCCATCATGTAGAGCGGCTTGAAGCGGCCGGAGATCAAGGTGGCGTGCTGGTGTAGCTCACGTGGCAGCAGGTTGCGCATGGTGGCATGTGAGTCGTTGACCACGAAGGCAGTCGCGCCCGCCTCGGCCGCGCCATCCAGAGCGGCGTTGACTTCATCCATGAGCAGGTCGCGGCCGTAGGCATATTCGGCGGTCTGGCCAATGACCTGCTCCCAGGCCACGATGCCGCTGACGCCCTCGAACTCGGTAGAGACATAGACTTTCATGGCCTACCCCCTTTGCCACGCTTGCACTATCTTGACATGCTCACTGTGCTGGTGTTATAACGCGGCATAACACCGAGAAGCAAGGAAGAGGGGCATGACTCTGCGGATCTCCCTCGATCGCGAGTTACCCGTGCCGATCAGCGCGCAACTCAAGGGTCAGATCGAGTACGGGATCGTCTCCGGGGCGTTGAAGCCGGGAGAGCAGTTGCCGTCGGTGCGCGATCTGGCCGCGGCCGAGGGCATCGCCCATGTTACCGTGAGTCACGTGTACAGGGCCCTGAAACGCGACGGCCTGATCGCGGTGCGACCGGGCAAGGGCACATATGTTGCCGACGCCGGCGACGGGCACCGCTCCGTGAAGAGTTTGGGCGAGTTGCAGCGATTGGTGGACGCAATGGTGTTGCGGGCTCTCGATCGAGGCTTCACGGCGACGCAGATCAGCCACATGCTGACGGCGCGCCTGGCCGGGCGACAGGCGCGTAGACTGAGCATCGCCATGGTCGGTGTTTTTGGCCATGCCACGGAGGTCTACGCGCGCGAGCTGCGGACGCTTCTGGCGGATATTGAACCGCGCGTGACGGCCCACACGATCGAGCGTCTGCGGGCAACGAGCGAGGAGGTCGACGCGGTCTGTCGGGTCAATCTGGTGCTGACCATTGCCAACAGGGTGAAGGAGGTGCAGTCGCTGCTGCCCGCGCGGCACCCACCGCTCCGCGGCCTGACGTTCGTCGCGCACCCCGAGACGGTGCGACATCTCCAGGCACTGTCGGCCAACGTGCAACTTGGCGTGGTGACGACCTTTGCCGAGTTTCTGCCGACCATGCTGCTCGGCATCAGTACCTACGCCGAGCCGGCAAAGCCGCCGCTCTGCGCGGCGCTATCGGACGTCGAGCGCGTAAACGACGTGCTGGCACGCGCCGACGTGCTGATCTATTCCACCGGCAGCGAGGCGGTTACCGCGCACTTTCCACGCGAAATAGAACCGATCGAATACCTGCATGCACCTGAATCATCGAGCGTGGCGGCGCTGCGGCCGTTGATCGACCGGCTCGTGGTTTCGCGCAGCGCGGAAGGGAGGGACGGCGAGGACGGGGCAAATGGCGCCAAAGCCGGCTGAGTGAGAACGGGGATATTGGCCGTACCGTCGCATGAAATGACTTGAGTCAATCACGGGAAGGTACTGGAATGATGGTAAATCGTAGGTTTCTATCCACGCGCCGGCTGGGCGCGTTCGCTCTGTGCGCGCTGATTGCCGTGGGCGGCGCCGTGCCCGCCACGCAGAACGCGCGTGCCGCCAGTGCCAAGGAGACCTTGACCATTGGCTGGAACACTGAGACCAAGACGCTCGACGCGGCGGGCTATGCGCAAAACCCCGATATATGGGTGATGGTGAACATCTACGATCAGCTCATCCGTATCGCCCCGGATGGCGTGACGCTCACGCCCGATCTCGCGACGAGTTGGAATGTTAGTAAGGACGGCACGGTCTATACATTCCACCTGCGGCCCAACGTTACCTTTCAAAACGGCATGAAGCTAACATCTGCCGACGTGAAGTTTTGCCTGGATCGCGCGCGCGGCAAGAAACAGCTCTGGTCGTGGACACTCGGCGCGATCAAAAATGTAGTGGCGCCGGATCCGCTCACCGTGAAGGTAACGTTGACCCACCCATGGGCGCCGTTTCTGTCGGACGTGGCGCTCTTCGATACCGGTATCTATCCGGAGACGTACTTCAAGGCAAAGGGAGCGAGCTACATGGGCGCTCATCCGGTC
>JANWHV010000224.1 GCA_025450255.1 Chloroflexota bacterium
CGCCGGCGCTGTTGCCGGTGGCGCCGTTGAAATACACGCCGAGGCTTTGATCGCCTGGTTGCGGCGGCGTGGCAATCTTTACCGTGAAGGTCGCGGATTCGCCTGGGCGCAGCACCCGCGCGGGCGGCGATACGGCGCCGGCGTTTTCAAATCGGGAGGTCGAGACGTCCAGGTGGACCGGGCCGTGGTAGCCGCTTGCGGTCGCCCGCGTCCAGATGACTGCTCGCCACACGCCGGGATGGGGGAACCGGACATCCACATGGCCGTAGCCACTATTGCTAAACGGCGCGCCGGGATCCTGCGGAACCGAAAAAGCGGCAAAGCGTCCCTGGGGATCAAAGAGCGTCAGCCGTACCGGCGACGACGTCGGTTGGCTGACTACATCCCAGGCGATGGCCGCGTCGAGGCGCTGTGCCCCGGCCGGCACGATTATCTGTTGCGACACGTAGGCGCGTGTGGAGCCGACGGCATCCACAAACGTGGGATCCGTGGCCGGATCGAGCTGCACGGTGAACGGAGCGTCAAAGAAGGGCGCCGCCAATCGGCGGACGGACGGATGCACGGTCTGCGCCCTGGCCCCAACGTTGGTGACCTGAACGCTGAAGCTCTGCAGGGAACCCGGCAGGTTTGTCGCCGACAAGAGGGTTGGAGACGTGAGCAGCGCGCTGCCACGGAGGGTCGGGCTGCCATTGGCATCATGATACGACCTGGCAGCCTGGACCGCCCGGTAGCTGTCGATCAGGCCGCTACCCTGCTCGTTGGTGGGAACGCCCAGATCAGTTGCCGTGCCGGTGATGAACTGCTTGACCAGCATTGGCGAAGGGCTTGCGCCACCATGCGCATCTCGATACGCCTGGATTACCAGGGCAGCCTCGCCGGCCGTGAGCGGTGATGATTCACTTGTGCCGCCGAATACCTGAAAGGCCGATGGGTTGCCGTTGTAATCGGTGCAGCCAAGATAAATAGCGGTGTTGGCGCTGCAGAGTGCCCAGCCAAGATCGCCGGGCGCGACCACGTCGACCGTTTGCCGGATGCTCTGAGCGGGGCCTGACGAGCTGAAGCTGGATATATTGTTGTTCAGGTAGCCGCCATTACCCAACTGGAAACCGCCGTCGGCCGTCTGGGCATAGACACGGAACTGCGTGCTGGCGCCCACGGAGATGACATTTGGGTCACTTGATGGCGAGCCGATCGTCGCCTCGGTTCCCGAGTCGCCCGTGCTGACCACCACGGTAACGCCCGCGGCGACGGCGGCGTCATCGGCAAGGGTAATCGGGTCATTGGTCCGATCGGGGAAGGGATTGCTGCCAAAGGACTCGTTGATCACGTTGGCGCCGTGGTCCACGGCATATTGGATGGCCTGTACGAAGTTGGAATTGAACGAGAAATTGAACAGGCCAAAGGCCTTGAGGCCCATCAGCGACGCGCCCGGGGCCATGCCCAGAACCTTGATCTGTGGGCAAGCAACCGGTTGCTTGTGCGCGGTATTGACGAAACCGTTGACATTATAGGTTTCATTACCCTGCGCGGCAATGGAGCTAGCGTCGCCGAATGCCTCACGGGAATCGGTCGGCGCGTTGGGGCCATCACCACTGAAATCCTGGTAATCCGTGAATACGGGCGTACCGTCGGGGCGGATAAAGTCGGGATTCTGGGGATCGAGACCATCGGCTATAAAGGCCACGGTCACGCCTTTGCCGGTGGCGATATTCTGCGCCTGCGGAACAGCGGAATCCTCAAACGCCGTATTGGTCAGTTGCAGTGCCTGTGGGTCCAGCTCCGCGTGGAAGGTGCAGGGAGGCAGTACCGAATTGGGCGAGGGAGCAGCCGCGCCCGGACTTGGGATCGTGGGCAGGCGAATGACGCCGTCCGGCAGCACGGCGCTGACCAACGGGTTTGCGGCGAGCCGCGCCGCTTCGGCGCTGGAGACGGTCGCGGAAACGGCATTGATCAAATGATAAGAACGAACGCGGGGGGCGCCGATCTGAGCCAACTCACTGAGAATCGGCGCTTGATCGCCGGCAACCACGGCCTGCCGGTTCGCGGCGTTGGCGCCGCCGTTGGGTACCTCCGGGTGCTGGTTGCGCAAGACGACGATTACGCGCTGATTGGCATTCTGGGCGAGACGTTGGACGTCCGCGGCCGTCAGACTGCCGCCCTGAGCGATGCGCGAGTGCAGCACCGATCCATTGGCGCGAGTAGAGCTAGCTAGTGATGAGGAAGCCGCGTGGGCGAACAGCAGAGAGGGGACGCTTACACATACCGCGAGGCCGAACCTATAGATAGTCTTTCGCGACATCGCCGGATTCTCCTTCGCCTCTTAATACCCACAAACTATGAGGGCCATGTGCGGAGCCTGGGCAGGGTTGAACGCCGTCAGGCCAATACCGTGCTCCTCCAAACCTTTCCAATGCTAGCTCGTGTACGGCGGCCGGATAAGCCGGCTCCGCGCCGACGCGGACCTTATCCAAACCGATTTGCCTTCCAATAGTACATCCTCCTGGCTAACTTCTCAAGCAACGCCCTTACTGACGGAAATTGTCACCGTTTCTGGCTTACCATAGAGCGAGATGACATGATCATTTTTGCAAGGGATAGCCATCACGTCTTTGTATCGCGATCGCGCTCAAACCTCCGCTCAAGGCGGCGGTCGTCTCGCCATGCCCACGGGCATGGCGCGTTGTGCTAACCGACACTCGAGCGCCGCGTAGATGGCTGTCGCGCACGCCCGCCCCGCGCCGGCCGCCGACGATACCTGGCTTTTCGGCTGGGACGGCATGCCCGGAATCGTCTCGGTCTGGGCGGACCGTGATGGACGCGCCATCATCTGGCAACGCACCGGGACCGGCGTGCGCCGCGTCGAGGACCGCTTCCGCCCCTGGCTCGTGGCGGCCAATCTGGACGATCTCCAGCACCTCGGATCCGCCCTGGTCGATGGCGGCAAAGCGGACAACGCGCGCGCGCCGTTCTCCTACCAGGAGCTTGACGGGCCGCCGGACACCATGCGGTATCTCATCTCAACCGATGATGGGCGCGCCCTGCGCCAGGCAGTGTTGTCCGGCGCCGCGCGGCGACTCGGGCACGACGTGCGGAGCGTGCGAGACCTGCCCGACCACTACTACGCGGTGGGCGCCGTCGAACAATACCTGATGGCGACCGGGCGCGTCTACTTCCGCGACATGGCATACGCCGACCTGCACCGGCTACAGTTCGATCTCGAAACAACCGGACTCTCTCCTAAACAGGGACGCATCTTTCTGGTGGCGATTCGCGACAGTCATGGACTGGAAACGATCCTGGAAGCGCCCACCGCCGCCGCGGAAGCCACGCTGATCGCCGATCTCTGCGCCCTGATCCGCGAGCGCGATCCCGACGTGATTGAAAACCACAATCTTTTCGGCTTCGACCTCCCCTTCCTCGCGGAGCGCGCGGCCGCGCTTGGCGTACCGCTGCGCCTGGCGCGCCATGAAGGCGCGCCCTTACTGGAAGGGCATGAAGAGCCGGCGGCGTGGGGACGTGGGCGGCGCACGCGCTACAGCATCGCCGGGCGCGAGTTGATCGATACCCTCGACGCGGTGCGCCGCCACGACTTCGTCGCCCGCGCCATGCAGGGGCACGGCCTGAAGGCCGCCGCCCGCCACTTCGGCTTCGCCTCACCCGATCGCACCTACATCGCCGGACCGGAGATTTTTGGCACCTATCAACGTGACCCGGAGCAGGTCAGGCGCTACGCTTTCGACGACGTGCGCGAAGTAGACGGTCTGTCGCTGCGACTGATGGGGGCGCCGTTCGCCCTGGCGGGGATGGCGCCGCGCCGCTACGAGCGCGTGGCGTCGGCGGGACCGGCGACGGGCATTCTCGAGCCGCTGCTGGTGCGCGCCTATCTGCGCGCGGGCGCGGCGCTGCCGCGGAACGCGGCAGGGGAGGATGCGCTGCTGGCGCCGCATCAGGGCGGGGCCACGATCCTGTACGCCGCCGGGGTCGCCCGGCACGTGGTAAAGGCTGATATCGCCTCGATGTACCCGTCGATCATGCGCACCTTTCGTATCGGTCCGTCTTGCGACCCTCTGCACGCCCTGCTCTATATCGTGGATCGCCTCACCGATCTCAGGCTACACCACAAGCGGCAGGCGAACGCGGCGCCGCCGGAGACCGCGCAAGCGCGGCAACACGACGCGCTGCAGACCGCGATGAAGATCGTGATCAATTCCGCCTACGGCTACATGGGCGCCGGACAAATGGCGCTGTTCGCGGATCGAGGAGCGGCGGACGAGGTGACCAGGCGCGGGCGCGAGATTCTCGGCCAGGTGGTGGATCGGCTGCGCGAACGCGGACCGGCGCTTCTCGAGGCGGACACGGACGGGGTCTTCTTCAGCGTGCCGGGTCACTGGACGGAGGACGACGAGCGCGCCTGCGTGGCGGCGATCGCGGCCACCTTACCGGCGGGTATCCAGTTGGACTACGAAGGGCGTTACCAGGCAATGCTCAGCCACGAGGTCAAGAACTACGCGCTGCTGACCTACGACGACCGGCTGATCGTCCGCGGCGGCGCCCTGCACTCCAGCCGCACCGAGCCATTCGGCGATCGTTTTCTGCTGGCGGCGCTGCGGAGCACGCTGGTCGGCGATAGCGACGCGGTGCGCCAGGTCTATCTGGACACCGTCGCCGCGGTGCGGGAACGGCGGTTGGCGCCCGCCGACGTGGCGTCGATAGCCCGCCTGACCAAGACCGCCGAAGAGTACGCGCGGTCCCGCGGGCGGGCGCGCGAGGCCGCATACGAGGCCCTGCTCGCGGCGGGGCGGACCGATTGGCGGGCAGGCGAGCGGGTGCGCTTCTACCGCGCGGTGGACGGCACGCCCGTCTGGTTGCCGGACGTGCCGGAGAACGACACCTCGCGCGCCGGCGATCCCGGCCACGACCATGAAGCAGACCGCGCCATGCCGGAGTACGACATCGCGCACTATCTGGCCGTGCTGCGGGCGTCGTATGTCTCGCGTCTGCGCAAAGCGTTCGCGCCCGACGACTTCGAGCAACTCTTCCGCCTGCCGGGCCAGGCCGGGCTGTTCGACCAGCCGATCGCCGAGATCCAGCCGTTGTGGATTGAGACGTAACGCTATCGATGGCCCTGGCCGTGCACGTCGCGTCCGCGTTTCGCCTGGCATTCTTTGTAGTACGCACGGAGCACCGATGATCCCGCTTGGCGTCGACCAATTTAGGCAATCGGGTATGCCGAGCGGCCTCCACGCCTTTGCCATTTC
>JANWHV010000225.1 GCA_025450255.1 Chloroflexota bacterium
ATTCAACCAGTTCGATGATTGCCATTGGAGCCGCGTCGCCGAGCCGTGGCCCAAGTTTGACCACGCGCGTATATCCGCCTGGCCGCCCCTTCATCCGGGGGCCGATCTCGGCGAAAAGACGCTCGATTACATGCTTGTCCGGAAGATCCGCGAGTGCCAAGCGCCGGTGATGCAGCGAAGGTTGCCGAGCCAACGTTATGAGGCGTTCAGCGGTAGGACGAATAGCCTTTGCCTTTGCCTCGGTAGTGGTAATGCGGTCATTGAGGAACAACGCTCCGACCAGTGCCCGGTATAGGGCGATACGCTGGTTCGTCGGGCGGCCAAACTTCTTTCCCGACCGTAAATGTCTCATCGGTCGTCCTCCTCTTCATCCAGATCCGCAAGCAGGCCGGCTGAACCGGATGACTGAAGAAGCGGACTGTTGCTCGCCTCGACCAGCAGATTATTGGCGGCCAGGCGGTCCTTCAGCTCGTCCAGTGACTTCTTGCCGAAGTTTCGCACGGCAAGCAGCTCCTCCTCGGACATTTCCAACACTTCGCCAACTTTCGAGATATTGGCGCGCTTGAGTGAGTTATAGGCTCGCGGCGTAAGCTCAAGCTTCTCGATCAGCATGTCGTAGATGTGCGCGGGCAACGAGCTGCCGGATGGGGCCTTAGCCGCCGCGCCCGTGTCCACCTTGCCAAAATCCGCCACCTGCTGGAAGTGCTGGCGAAGAATTTCCGCGCTCTGTGTCATGGCATCGCTTGGCGCCATGGTGCCGTCAGTCCAAATCTCGAGCACAAGCCGCTCGAAGTTTGTCATTGGCCCTACGCGCTTCCGCTCGATTACGTAGTTCACGCGGCGGATCGGACTGAACACGGCATCAATCGGGATGGTGCCAATGTCCAGGCTTTCATTTTGGTCGGTCGGCAAATATCGCTTGCCGCGCTCGACGATCATCTCGGCGTGAAGCTCCGCGTCCGGTGAGTCAAGCGTGGCGATATACTGCTCGGGATTCACGACTTCGACGCCGCTGGAAACCAGTAAATCAGCGCCGGTCACCTCGCGGGAACCACGCACGTCAAGCTCAATCGAGACAGGTTGATCGACATGCGACTTAAGGCGGATCTTCTTCAGGTTGAGGACCAGCTCCGTAACATCCTCGCGTACGTGCGGAATGTCGGACAACTCATGTCGGATACCATCGATTTTTACCGAGGTAATGGCCGCGCCCGACCAGGACGACAGTAGAATGCGACGTAGCGCCTTGCCGAGTGTGACACCGTATCCCTCTTCGAGCGGTTCGATTTCAAAACGGCCATGGATAGCCGTCAACTTGGTTGCTTCAATGCGGAACGGTGACGGGGCCGTATTTCCATCCAACAAGGGGTGGACCCTCCCTGGATCGTTGTAGGCCTGTGTGGCCCAAGTGTCTGATGTAATCAACGCTTCAACCTATGCCTAGACGCGGCGCGAGTAATATTCCACGATCAGCTGCTCGCGCACGCTTTGATCGCAGTCCGAACGCTCTGGCGTGGCCACGACGGTTCCAGTCATACCTTCCGCCTGCAAGCTGAGCCACTGCGGCACGGGCTTGCCCCGCAGCGTATTCGCCAGGTCCTTATAAAACGGCAGACTTCTGCTTTTGTCACGTACCTTGATGACGTCGCCGACCCGAACACGATATGAAGGTATATTGGTCTTCCGACCGTTCACGTCGAAATGCCCATGCGTCACCATCTGGCGCGCCTGTTCGCGATTCACGGCCAGGCCCAGACGAAATACCACATTATCAAGCCGCAGTTCGAGGAACCGCAACAATGTCTCACCGGTCATACCGGTTCGTTTGCTCGCCTCGCCAAAGGTCTTTCTAAACTGAGTCTCGAGCACGCCGTAAATTCGCCGAGCCTTCTGCTTCTCGCGAAGCTGCAGGCCGTACTCCGATGGCTTCCGGCGGCGCTGCTGATGCGGTCCAGGGGGAGTCGGACGGCGCTCTATTGCGCATTTCTTGGTCATACAACGATCGCCCTTGAGGAACAACTTAATGCCCTCACGGCGGCAAAGCTTACAATCAGGCCCTGTGTATCGTGCCATGTTGCGCGAGAGTACAGGCGCAAGACAACCCGGACAACGCCCATATCAGCGTGTCCGAAGGTCGCGCGACGGTACCTACCGCACCCTCCTCTCTTCTTACTTCCTAGACACGCCGCCGCTTCGGCGGACGGCAGCCATTGTGCGGTATTGGTGTAACATCGGTGATTGAGCTAACACTGAGCCCAGCTTGCTGTAGCGCGCGAATGGCGGATTCGCGGCCGGACCCAGGTCCCTTCACATACACGTCGACCTGGCGCATGCCGTGTTCCAGCGCCTTGCGCGCCGCGACGTCAGCGCTCATCTGCGCGGCATACGGGGTGCTCTTACGGCTGCCGCTGAAGCCGGCCGCGCCGGCACTGCCCCAGCAGACGACCGCGCCAGTCGGGTCCGTGATCGTGACGATGGTATTGTTGAACGTGGAATGGATGTGCGCCTGCCCGATCGGCACGTTCTTGCGTTCACGTCGCCGCCCGCGAACCGGACTTCTCCGCTTCGCGGCCCCCTTGGCATCTGCCATGTTGCTCCCCCTGGACACACGTCAGTGTGTCGTGCATTTATCGACTGCACGCTAGCGACAGTCCTGTTCTTGTCTACTTTTTCGCCTTGCGCCGCGCGCCAACCGTCTTCTTCGCGCCGCGAAGAGTGCGAGCATTGGTACGAGTTCGCTGGCCGCGAGCCGGCAACTTACGCCGGTGGCGAAGCCCGCGATAACTGCCAATCTCTTGTAGTCGTTTGATATTCAGCGCAACCTCGCGGCGTAAGTCACCTTCGACTCGATAGTTTCGGTCGATGTACTCTCGCAGCTTGTTGACGTCCTCCTCGGTGAGGTCCTTCACGCGGATGCTCTCGTCAACACTCACCGCCGCCAGCACTTTCTTGCTGGTCGTGGGTCCAATGCCGAAAATATAGGTCAGGGATATTACCACGCGCTTATCGCGCGGAATATCGACACCGGCGATTCGAGCCAATCGATCACTCCTTAACGATCGGCGGGGTACATCCCACCGCTATGATGAATGCTGCCGGACGAACGCAGCGATCGGCCCCGACGCAGCCGCGCTTCGGGACCGTTTTGTTAACCTTGTCGTTGCTTGTGCTTTGCCTCGGAACAAATCACCATCACCACGCCGTGGCGCCGGATCAATTTGCACTTTGGGCATCGTTTCTTAACCGAAGGACGTACTTTCATTATATTCTCCCAAATCGCAGGCGCGACTATAGATTATATCACATACTCCGTGCTCGGCGAAGCGACTCCTGGATAATCGGCGGCGCAAGCGCCCATGTCTTGCCGGGATCGGCCGGTTCGGTGAGTATGCGCGGCCCGGCATCCGTTACGACGATTGTGTGCTCGAAATGTGCCGACAGCTTGCGATCGTTGGTAACTATCGTCCACCCGTCGCTCAAGGTTTTGGTTTCGGCGCGCCCGGCGTTGACCATCGGCTCAATTGTGAACACCATGCCCGAACGTAAAACCGGCCCCCGCGAGTCCTGCCGATAGTTCGGCACTTGAGGATCTTCCCACATACCGCGGCCGATACCGTGCCCAACCAGATTTCGGACCACGCTCAGACCCCGCGACTCCACAAAGTCCTGAATGGCCGCCGATAGATCGAACAGTTGCCGGCCAGGCGTGGCGAGGCTGATTCCGAGCGCCAGAGCCTGCTCCGTCGAGTCCATCAGGTGCTTCGCTTGAGGCGAGATCAAGCCGACACCCGCCGTTATCGCCGCGTCGGCATGGTATCCGCCGTAACTTGCCGCGATGTCGAGACTAACCAGGTCGCCCGCCCTCAAGAGACGCTTCCCCGGAATCCCGTGCACGATTTCGTCGTTAATTGAGACACACACGACGCCGTCAAAGTTGACGTGCGTATAGCTTGAGAGGGCGCCGCGCTCTTTGATGTAGTCGGCGGCGATCGTATTCAGATCTCGTGTGCTGACACCCTCCCGAAGCTGGTCCCGCAGCAGCAATAGGGTGTCGGCGACGATTTGGCCGGCCTGCCGCATCAACCCAAGTTCACGCGACGACTTCAGGCGAATGTTAGGCATGAGCGGCGATAGTCTCCTGAAGATCCCTGTATACGTCGTCCATCTCACGCTCGCCGTTGAACGTATGCACCAGACCGCGCCGCTCGTAATATTCAATCATCGGCCACGTTTCCGCCTGATAGATGTGCAAGCGTTCCTGCAATGTCGCCAGCTTGTCGTCGGACCGGACGTACAACTCATGGCCGCATCGATCGCATATTCCGGGTACTTTCGGTGGGCTATAGGTGAGATTGTAGACCTTCCCGCAGTTGGCGCAGCTTATGCGATCTATCATGCGATGAACGACAGTGTCTTCGCGGACCGTCAACCGCAGGACTATGTCTATGGTGCGGCCCTTGCCTTCCGTTTCCAGTGCGAAGTCCAGAGTTTCGGCCTGGGGCAAGGTCCGCGGGTAGCCGTCGAGTATCACCCCCGCCGCGCAGTCGGGCCTGCTGATTCGTTCTAAAATCATGCTGGACGTGAGTTGGTCCGGCACAAGCTGGCCCTTGTCGATGTATGCCTGTGCCTGCAAGCCCAGAGGCGTGCGCGCTCGAAGCTCGGCCCGAAAAAAGTCGCCGGACGCTATGTGGGGTACGTGCAGCCATGCGCTTAGCCTGTCCGCCTGCGTACCTTTCCCGGCGCCTGGCGGTCCCACGATTATGATATTCATAGCACCCCGATGTGGCCCAGACGCAACGTCACGCACCGTGCTCGGTTCCGGGACCGCAATAGGGCTTGTACCCGACCGACCCACTGGCAACGTCCTCCGCCTTCATACATCAACGGATGAAGCTTTGATAGTTACGCATCATGAGCTGTGCTTCGAGCTGCTTCATGGTGTCAAGCACCACCGCGACGACGATAAGCAGCGCGGTGCTGCCAAGTGGCAGTTGATTATTCGTGCCGTAGAATGGGCTGGCCAGAAACGGCAGCGTGGCGATAGCCGCAAGAAACAGCGCGCCGGCAAGTGTGATGCGGTTCAGCACCCTGTTCAGATACTCCTCTGTGTGCTTCCCCGGCCGATATCCGGGAATGAAACCGCCGTTCTTTTGCAGGTTTTCGGCCAGCCGCTGCTGCTGCCATTGCACGGTGGTATAGAAGTACGTGAAGCCGAATACCAGGATAAAGGTGAGAATCCAGTACACGGCATTACCCTGGCTGAACACTTTGGTAAACCACGTGGCGGTACTTGAGATCCACGAGGTTTTTGACGGCACGAAGTAACTCGCCACGATCGCCGGTGTCGTCACGATGGAAAAGGCAAAGATCAAGGGGATCATGCCCGCGGAGTTGACGCGTAGCGGAATATGCGTGCTCTGGGCCTGTGTCATGCGTCCGCGGACGACGCGGCGAGCATACTGCACCGGAATACGGCGCTGTGCCTCTTGCACATATACGATCGCCGCGATGATCAGGGCGCCCGCGATGCCAAGGACAACCGGTTCCGTGAGATTTCCCTGCTGAATCTGCCCGCTGACATAGGTTGGCAAACGCGCGATGATGCCCGCGAATATGATCAAGGAAACGCCATTGCCCACGCCGGCTTCGGTGATCAGCTCGCCCAGCCATATCAAAAACATCGTGCCGGATGTCAAGACCGCCATGAAACCGAGAGTCGACCAAAGATCGCCCCCGAAGAAGCCGAAGTTCTTGATCAGGCCGCTGCCGTTCGAGATCAGTACACCCTGGCCGTAGGCCTGTAAGGCGGCCAGCGGGATCGTGCAGAGGCGCGTGATCTGGTTGAGCTTGTTCCGTCCGGCTTCGCCTTCACGGCTTAACTCTTCAAGACGCGGAATAACAGGCAGGAGGATCTGGATAGCAATCTGAGCAGTGATATATGGGTACACGCCCAGGGACACGATCGAGAAACCGCCCGAGCCGCCTGAAAAGAGGCTCAGGAGCTGGAAGATCTTGTACTGCTTGAGCAAAAGGTCAAACTGCGCCTGGTCGATGCCCGGCACGGGTATCGACGCCGCGAAGCGATAGACGACCAGGATCCCCAGCGTGAACAGCAGCTTCCGTCTTAGATCCGGTAGTTTGAAAGCATTCAACGCCGCTTGTAACATCTCGGGCCTCCTCAGGCGTCCGCGTCGACGACGGTCTCGATATCCGAGGACTCTGGCTCGGTCTCCGAGGACTCTGTCTCCCGAGCGGGAGCACCGATGATTGTACCGCCCGCGGCCTCGATCTTCGCGCGGGCCGCCTCCGTGTATTTCAGGCCGTCAATGCTCAGGGCCCGATCGATCTCGCCGTTCGCGAGCAACTTCAGTGGTCGTTCGTCGCTCGGATGGACGAGCCCGGCCTGTTCAAGAAGATCGCGGTTAATCGTGGTGCCGGCCTCGAACCGGCTCAAGTCCTGGAGCTTGATGATCTCGTACTCGACGCGGAAGGGATTCTTGAAACCCCGCCGATGAGGCAGCCGCAGATGGATTGGTGTTTGACCACCTTCAAACCGCGGGTTCCAGCCGCCGCCCGAGCGGGCGTTCTGGCCCTTCGTACCGCGTCCCGCCGTCTTACCGCGACCGGAGCCGTAACCTCGGCCAACTCGGCGCTTTTCTCGATGCGTTCCCGGATTCGGATGCAAATCGTCCAGCTTCACGCGCGGCCTCCCGATACTTGATCCACGGCCTCTTCTTCAACTTCGACCAGATGACGCACCGCGTGCAGCATGCCGCGCAGGGTCGGTGAGTCTTCGCGCTCTACTACGCTTCCAAGCCGGCTAAAGCCAAGGGACCGGATCGTGTCCCGCTGGCGCTGGTTGTACCCAATAACACTCTTCTTGTAACGTATGCGAACTCGAGCCATCGATCTATGCCTCCGGACCGCGCAAGATGCGGCCGACGCTGAGGCCGCGATTGCGCGCCTCATCCTCTATGCGTCGAAGCGACGACAGCGCCTTCATGGTAGCGGTCACCACGTTTATCTTGTTGTTGCTGCCCAGTGACTTGGTCAGAATGTCGTGAATGCCCGCCGACTCCACTACCGGGCGCACCGACTCACCCGCAATCACGCCCGTGCCGGGCGCGGCCGGGCGCAGCAGCACGCGCGCCGCGTTATAGCGCACCTCACTCGGGTGAGGTATCGTGCCCTTCACCAGAGGCACGCGAATCAGGTTCTTCTTAGCCGCCTCTACACCCTTGCGTATGGCCTCGGGCACCTCGCCGGCTTTGCCAAGGCCATAGCCGACGACGCCGTTGCCGTCGCCAACCACCACCACGGCGCTAAAGCTGAAGCGGCGACCGCCTTTGACCACCTTCGCGACGCGATTGATTTGTACAACGCGTTCCTCGAGGTTGCCCAGGGTCGCTGGATCTATCTTCGCCATTTCGTATACCTTTCCCCAACGCCGGGTCATTGCCGGCGCCAGGCAAGCAAAGCCGCCCGTGCCAGGACGGCGTACCCGTCCACGATCCCGCCGCTGCTCTGGCCATTCAGCCAGTTTTCCGGCATCTTGGCCGGTAACTATTAAAAGTCGAGTCCACCCTCTCGGGCGCCGTCAGCCAATGCTTTGACGCGGCCGTGGTACAGGTATCCGGCGCGGTCGAACACTACCTTGCTCAGACCCTTCTCCCTGGCACGCGCGGCAATCAACGTGCCGACTGCCGTCGCCTGCGCGATTTTCGCGTTCTCGGCGTCGGTCGGCGCGCCGCGCAGATCCTTTTCCAGCGTTGACGCCGCTACAAGCGTGTGACCTTCGTCATCGTTAATGATTTGCGCGTAGATATGGGCGCTGCTGCGAAACACGCACAGTCGAAGACGCGCCGTATCGCCATGAATCTTCCCACGTACACGCTTTCGACGACGCTCGCGCGCCGCTCGGGCATTCTGCTTGGTAATCATCGTCGCACCTACTTCTTCTTCCCGCCGACCTTACCGGACTTGCCGGCCTTGCGACGAATCACTTCACCCGCGTACTTGATGCCCTTGCCCTTATACGGTTCGGGCTTCCGCCAGCGCCGGATTCCAGCGGCGGTCTCGCCGACCACTTGCTTGTCAATCCCGAACACAGTCACCCGATACGGCTCACTGGCACGGCCCTCTTGTACGGTGAAGGTTATGCCTTCCGGCGGCGTTATCGTAACCGGGTGCGAGAAGCCGAGCGATAGAGTCAGACCCTTGCCGGCGATTTGGGCACGATATCCAACGCCCGTAATTTCCAGTGTCTTGCTGAAGCCGGCCGTGACTCCGACCACCATGTTGTCGACCAGCGTCCGCGTAAGCCCGTGCAGGGCGCGATGAGAATTAGAATCCGAGGCGCGTTGCACGAGCAGTACGCCATCATTGCGCTCTAGCGATACGCCCTCCGGCAATACATGACTCAACTCGCCTTTTGGTCCCTTAACATGTACCGCGCTGCCGTCGATTGTAACCGTAACACCCGCGGGAACGGAGACGGGACGTCGTCCAATACGTGACATTGTTCTCTCCCCGTCCTGCTACCAGATCTCACACAGTAATTCGCCGCCGATGCCGAGCCGCTTCGCGGTCTGTCCCGTGACCACGCCCCGAGGCGTCGAAATGATCACCAGGCCCATGCCGCCAAGCACCCGCGGAATGCCGTCCTTGCCGGTATAGCGGCGCAGGCCCGGCCTGCTAAGGCGCCGGAGGTGGGTCATGACCGGACGACGCTGTGGCGTGTATTTCAATACGACGTTGAGGGTCGCCTTCGCGCCCTCGCGCACGACCTCATAATCGCGCACAAAGCCTTCATCCTTCAGGATGCGCGCGCTGTGCTCCTTCAAGTTCGAATGGGGAATATTTACGGATTCATGGCGCGCCATAAGGCCGTTGCGGAGGCGCGTCAACATATCGGAAATTGGATCACTTAGTTGCATCGATGCTTCTCCTTACCAACTCGCCTTGGTCACGCCAGGCAACTCGCCCATCAGTGCCAATTCGCGGAAGCATATGCGGCACAGCGAAAACTTGCGGTAAAACGCGCGCGACCGCCCGCAACGCAAACAGCGGTTATGCTGCTGCGTTTTGTACTTTGGCGGTCTTTGCGACTTCACAATTTGAGATTTCTTCGCCACGGACCCTCCTGTCCCGTCCTTCGGGATGGTTAGCGTGTCCTCAATAAGAGTAGAGACACACAATTACTTATGCGGCGCGGAAAGGCATCCCCAAGAGCTGGAGCAAGCGGCGGCCCTCTTCGTCGGAGCGAGCTGTCGTCACGATGCTGACCTCCATGCCGCGGAGCTTGTCCACCTTGTCGTAGTCAATTTCCGGGAATACCAATTGCTCCCGGATGCCGAGCGTATAGTTGCCGCGACCATCGAACGAGCGCGGTGAGACACCCTGAAAGTCACGGATGCGCGGCAGCGCGACACTGGTCAACCGGTCGAGAAATTCCCACATCCGCACGCCGCGGAGGGTCACCATCGCGCCAATCTCCATGCCCGCGCGAACCTTGAACTGGGCAATAGACTTTTTGGCCTTGGTAACCACGGGCTTTTGGCCGGTGATGATTTTCAGATCGTTCACCGCCGCGTCCACGGCCTTCGCATTGCTGATCGCCTCGCCAAGTCCGATGTTAATCACGATCTTGTGAACGGAAGGCAGTTGCATGCGGTTCGCGTAACTGAACTCCTTGAGTAACGCCTGGGATACTTCTTGGTCGTATTTTTCCTTGAGACGCGCACCCATTCCTAGCTCCTGTCGATCACTTCGTTGCACTTCTTGCAGACGCGCGCGCGCCGGCCGTTGGGCAACTGAGTCTTTCCGACACGAGTGGGTTTTCCACACTCCGTGCAGATCAACATCAAATTCGAGATGTGCAGCGGCGCCTCCACATCGATGACGCCCGCCTGGCGCACGCCTGGGCGGCCCTTTGTATGCTTCTTGGCGATGTTGATACCGGCGACGACCACGCGAACACGATCTTCCTTGATTATCAGTCGATTGACCGTACCCTGCTTGCCCTTGTCCTTGCCGGCGAGCACCAGCACTTCATCGCCCTTCTTGATATTTGGCTTGGGCGCGTAGCGATCCATGTTTACAGCACCTCCGGCGCTTGCGACAGGATCTTTGTAAAGCCGCGCTCGCGCAGCTCTCGGGCGACCGGGCCAAAGATTCGCGTGCCGCGCGGATTGTTCTGAACGTTAATGATCACGGCGGCATTGTCGTCGAAGCGAATGTGCGAACCGTCGACCCGACCGTATTCCTTCGCGGTGCGGACGATCACGGCGCGTACGACTTCGCCCTTTTTTACACCCGCGCCCGGTGTTGCTACCTTTACCGCGGCGACAATAACATCGCCGACGCGCGCATATTTACGGGCCCCACCACCGAGCACACGGATGCACATTATTTCTTTCGCGCCGGAATTATCGGCTACGCGCAGCCGCGACTGAACTTGAATCATACTGAGGCTCCCCCTTTCCGGCAGCCACCGACTATCGCGTGTCGGGTCATTTAGCCCTGAACGGCCGTAACCGAAGGAGGAAGCACTCCTTCCGTGGCGCGGATGTCGTGGGCGAGAATCTCGGCCACGCGCCAGCGCTTTTCTTTACTCAATGGCCGCGTCTCTTCGATCCGCACTGTATCGCCAGTTCGGCACTTGTTCAACTCGTCATGGGCCTTAAAGCGCTTCGTCACACGCACCGTATGCTTGTACAGGCGGTGCTTTCGCAGCGACTCCACGGCCACTACAACGGTCTTATCCATTTTGTCGCTGACGACCCTGCCGACCTTTTGTTTGCGCCGGCCCTGGGCGGAAGCGGTCGCGACCGCCTGCGTTATCAGTTCAGCCATTTAGCTTGTCCTCCGTAGCTGATCCTCACGCAGGAGCGTCTTGATCCGCGCAATCTCGCGTCGCAACGTGGTAAGGCGCGCGAAGTTGGAAGACTGGCGGTTCGCAAGTTGAAACTTCAGCGTGCCTAATTCGTCCTGGGCTTCCTGAAGAAACCGCAGCAATTCGCCGGGCGTCCGAGCCCGCAGTTCAAGCGTATGCTTACTCATCGCCGGCCTCCTCCGTCTCCTCGGTGGCATCGCCGTCGACCGCCGCCGACTCGATGCGAGAGACAAACTTGGTCGGGATAGGCAGCTTATACGCGGCGAGGCGCATCGCCTCGCGCGCCGCGTCCTCGCGTACGCCGGCAATCTCAAACAGGATGCGCCCCGGCTTGATTACCGCCACCCAATGGTCTGGCGCCCCCTTACCGCTGCCCATCCGCGTCTCCGCCGGCTTGGCGGTTACGGGCTTGGCGGGAAAGACACGGATCCAGATCTTGCCGCCTCGGCGCGTGTAACGGGTGATCACGCGCCGGGCAGCTTCGATCTGCCTACTCTCAAGCCAGCACGTACCCTGGGCCTGGAGGCCGTATTGGCCGAAGGCGACCTCCGTACCGCGATGCGCGTAGCCCTTCCGGCGGCCACGATGCACCTTGCGGTGCTTAACTCTCTTTGGCATTAACATCGTCAGTATCTCCTACGCCGGCTGCCCGGCCTGAGCACCGCCGCCGGCGCCGGCACGCGGAGGACGAGGGCGACGCCGTTCCGCCGGACGCTCGCCCGAGGGTACCGCGTCGGCCTGGCGCAATTGGCCCGGTAACACATCACCCCGGTAAATCCATACCTTTACGCCAATTGTTCCATAGGTCGTCATGGCGACCGCGGTGCCAAAGTAGATATCGGCGCGGAGCGTGTGCAACGGCACGCGACCGCGCCGCTCCCACTCACGCCGGGCCATCTCGG
>JANWHV010000226.1 GCA_025450255.1 Chloroflexota bacterium
CGCGCCGGGGGCGCGGGCCGCCACGCGGGCTGGGCTGCACGAGGGCGGCACCGCGAATCTCGACTTCAGCGATGACCCGACGGGGATGGACCCCGCCATCGTCGCGGACGGCTATTCGCTCACCATTCTGCGCGTGATGTTCGTCACGCTTTTGACCAACAAGACCGGCACGACTGCCCTCGTGCCCTGGGGCGCCACGGCCATGCCCGCGATATCGAACGGCGGCAAGACCTACACCGTGCACATTCGGCCCGGCATCAACTTCACGGATGGCGAACCGGCCGACGCCCAGGCGTTCAAATACGCCCTTGAGCGCGTCCTGGCCCCCGCCACCAAGTCACCGTACACGGGATCGCTGATTGGCATTATTGGCGCAAATGCATTCGCGGCCGGCAAAGCGAAGACGGTTACCGGCATCAAGGTGCTCAACCCGCTCACCATCCAATTCAATCTCCTGGAGCCCGACAACAATTTCCTCTACTCGCTCACCTACCCTGCCCTGGCGGCGGTGCCGAAACTGGCCGTACAGAAAGAGGGCGCGCAGTTTGGCCGCAAGCCGGTCGGCGACGGCCAGTACATGCTGCAAAGCTGGACGTCCGGCGTGGGGCTGACGCTGGTAAAGAACCGCAAATACTTCGACGCGGCGACGGCGGGCCACCTTGACACACTGCAGTTTCACACCAGTATTCCCTCGAACCTCTCGGTGCTGCAGGTAGAGCAGGGGACGGCGGACATCTCGGCGGGCGACGTCAATGGCGGCGACGGCATCCCGCTCTCGCTGTTCCTGGGCATCAAGAACAACCCGCGCTGGCAGTCGTACCTGTACCATCGCACGCTGCCGGAGACCTGGTTCTTCGTGCTGTCGATGAAGGACAAGCCGTTCCAGAACCTCAAGGTGCGCCAGGCCGTCTCGTATGCCATCAACCGGCAGAAGATCGTGCAGATCCTGAACGGGCGCGGCGTGTTGGCGAGCCAGATCATGCCGCCGGATTTGCCGGGGTATGACGCTTCGATCCCGCAGCCGACCTACGATCCGGCCATGGCAAAGAAGCTGCTCGCCGAAGCCGGTTACCCCAAGGGTTTCCAGACGACGATCACCATGTTCTCCACGCCGCCCGGGCCGCAGGAAGCCACCTCGATCCAATACGACCTGGCGCAGGTGGGGATCCAGGCCGCGACGCACATCGTCTCCCTGGCGCAGTATTCGACCCTGGCGGCCACGCCCGGCGCGTCGCCCACGCAGATCAACGATTGGCTGGCCATCGAGCCCGCGCTGTTCATGAACTGGACCTATAACAGCAACGAGATCGACGCCGGCACCAACATGGCGGAGTTCGCGGTGCCGGAGATCGACACGCTGCTGAACAGAGCGCAGCAACTGCCGATCGCGCAGGCCGTACCGCTCTGGCAGAAGGCGCAACGCCTGGCGGCGGCGCAGTACGGCTACGTGCCGTTGTATTACGGCGTGGAATACGACTTCGTAAACCCAAGGATTGGCGGCTTCCAGATCGACCCGAACTACCTATACGAGTACCAGGACTGGTATCTGAAGTAGGCGCTTGATTCATCCTGCTATCTGGCGGAGGCGTAACGCATGACCCGACATCTGGTCGAGCGGCTGCTGTGGATGGCCGCCGCCCTGCTGGGAGTGTCGATCATCACCTTCGTCATAGGCGACTTGTTGCCCGGCGATCCCGCGCGCGTGATTGCCGGGCCGCAGGCCTCCGCCGCGGTGGTGCGCAGTATCCGGCACCAACTTGGTCTGGACCAGGCAATCTACCTGCAATACTGGCAGTACCTTCAGCGCGCGGTCCATGGCGACCTTGGGCTGTCGTACCGCACGCAGCAGGAGGTGTTGCCGACGATCTGGGCGCGCTTCCCCTACACGGCGGTGATATGCGCCGGCGGGCTGCTGGTCGAGTTGGTGGTGGGGGTCAGTCTCGGCATCGTCGCCTCGGTGCGTAAAGGCGGATTGGCCGACGGCGTGGCCACGACCACGGCGCTGATCGGACTGGCCGTGCCCTCGTTCTGGCTGGGCCTGATCCTGCTCTACGTGTTTGGCTACCTGTGGCCACTTGTACCCCTTGGCGGCACCAGCAGTTGGACGTGGGTGATTCTGCCGTCGGTTACCCTGGGCTTCTCCGGCGCCGCGTACTACACGCGCATGACTCGGACCGCGATGCTGGAAACACTCTCCGAGGACTACGTGCGCACGGCGCGCGCCAAGGGGTTGCGGGGCGGGACGATCGTGATGAAGCACGTGTTCCGCAACGCGATGCGCACGATCGTGACCATGGCCGGAATGGATCTGGGCGCGTTCCTCGGCGGCGTACTGGTGATCGAGCAGGTATTCGGCGTCCCGGGTATCGGCGCCCTGGCCTGGCAGGCGATACTGAACGAGGACCTGCCGATGATCCAGGGCACGGTGCTTTTTGCCGCCACGCTGATCATCCTGAGCAATTTCGCCATCGACATGATGTATGGCTGGATCGACCCTCGCGTGCGGACATAGCGTGCCGCCGGCACCACGCCGCGCCCTGCTATGCTGATGGTAACAAGCCCGAGACCGGTTCACCTCGACGGCGGCGCGCCGACGGGAGCGATTACGCACTGAACGCGGGCAAAGACGTGCCTGGGGATAGCGCGGGTCAAGGGCGGCCAGTCGTCCTGGGAGTCACGATGCCCGCACGGGTCACCCGCATACCGGCACGCGTGGCGATTGCACGCCGTGCTGGGATGTACGCGCGTAGTTTCTCCGGCCTCAACGCCAATGCCCGCCGGCTGCTGGTGGCCACGACGAGCATGTGGGTGGGTATTGGCATCTTCGCGGTGCTCTTCAATCTGTACCTGCTGGCGCTCGGCTACAGCGTGGCGTTCGTCGGCTTGCTGGCCGCGCTCTCGACCGTGGGTCAGGCGGCGGTCTCGCCCGTGCTTGGACCGTTGCTGCGGAGTTGGCCGGCGCGGACGGTGATGGCGGCGGCAACGGTGCTGCTGGCCGTTACCATGGCGGCTTCGGCGGTGTTCACGGCAGCGATACCATTGGTCGTGCTGATTCTGTTGCAGGGCGCGGCCGTCGCCGCCGCGACGATCCCTTCGTCGCCGTTCATCGTCGAGCAGGCGACGGCCAACCGTCGCCCGCATCTGTTCTCGGCCTATTCGGCGTCGACGAGCCTCGGCACGATGGTTGGCTCGCTGATCAGCGGCCTGATTCCGGCAATTGGCGGTATGCTGGCCGCGTTTCGCGGCCACGCGGTGGCTCAGGATCGCCTCGGTCTGCTGATCGGGGCGGCGATCACGGCGGCGGGCATCTGGTGGCTGATGCGGATCACGGACGAGCGTGTCGAGGAGGGCGTAGACGAGAGTGTACAGCGGCGCTTGACCAGGAGCAGCGTGGCCGACGAGGAAGAGGCACGCGGCGACGTGCTGGCGATGATGGCGGCGACCGCGTGCATCGCTCTCTCGCTCAGCGCCATATACCCGCTCTTCAACGTGTATTTTTCCACCGTGCACCATGCCGGCACGGCAACCATCGGGATCCTCTACGCGGCGTCAGGTGTGTTCTGTACGGCGAGCGCGCTGCTGGCGCCTGTGGTGGCGCGCTGGGGTTCGCTGCGGGGACTGATTGCCGCGCGCTCGCTGACCGCGCCGATCTTGCTGCTCTTCTGGCTCCACCCGGGGTTGGGGATCGTGTTCGCGGCGTATATTGGCCGCAATATACTGGGGCAAATCAGCGGCACGCTTGAGAACACGTTCGCGATGGAGCGGGTACCGCCAAGGCTGCGGGCGGCGGTGGCGAACTGGCGGATGTTCGCCTTCAACGCCGGCTGGACGGTGGGATCGGTGGCGGCGGGCGCGGTGGTCTCGCGTTTCGGCTTTGACCCGGTGTTCGTGGCCAGCGCCGTGCTGACGGCGGCCGGCGTTCTCACCTGGTACTTCCGCTTTATAGGCAGGCGTTTCCTGCCGCGCTTCGCGCTGCGCGGGTTCGAGGAGGAGCAGGTATGAGGTCCGATTCTGGCGCGGGAACAGTGTGATTGCCCAGGGGAGCCTCACAATACGCTAACGCGTTGAGTTACGCCCGACGAATGTCAGTCCGGTTCAGATAAGGGACAGGAAGGCAAATTACGCGCAGAAGCGCGCCACGGTTTCGGCCAGGATGCGGGCCGCGGCGATGACCTGATCGGTTTCCACCCACTCGACCGGGCCATGGAAGCCGCCGCCGCGAGGGCCGAATACCACGGTGGGGATGCCGGCGGCCTGGATCAGCGCCGCGTCCATCCAGGCGTTCTCGCCCACGAGCTGGGATTCGTGGCCGGTTATATCCTGGACGCAGGCGCCGAGGGTTTGCACGACCGCGGACTGGGGATCGCTCTCGAACGGCTCGCGGTTGATGTGCGTGAGCACGCGTGACTCGAAGCGTGGGTCCGCGCCGGCGAGCCTGGCCAGGATGGCATCGATCTCGGCGCGGCGCGCGGCCATGGTCTCGCCAGGGTTGCAGCCGATCTCGATTTGCAAGGCGCACAGAGCTGGGTAGATGCCGGGCTCGGCGCCGCCGGTGATGGTGCCGTTGTGGAACACGCAACGCCCGGCCAGTGGATGGACGTTCTTGCTGAGCACCTCGCGGTCCAGGCGATCCAGCTCAAGCAGCACCTTGCCCATGGCGGCAATGGCGTCGATGCCGTGCTCGGGGTGCATGCCGTGCGCGGCGCGCCCTATGGTCTGGATCTCGTACCAGGCGAAGCCCTGGTGGGCGATCAGGCGGTTGAGCTGGGTGTCCTCGCCAACGATACAGCCATCCGCCGTTGCGGTCCGCGCCAAATGCTCGCTGCCCAGGGAGCTGTACTCCTCGTCGGCGACGGCGGCGAGCACCACGTCGCCGCGCAGGCGGACCCCGGCGCGCTGTACCGCCTCGATGGCCTGGATCATCGCCGCGAGCGCTGCCTTCGTATCAGCCGAGCCGCGCCCGAACAGGGAACCGTTCTCGACACGCGGCTCGAAGGGCGGAATGGTCATGCCGGCCACGCCGACCGTATCCATATGGGCGTTAAGGATCAGAGTTTTGCCGCCGCCCGTGCCACGCAGGCGAGCAATGACGTTGGGCCGCCCTGGGGCCACGTCCGTCGCGCTGACCGCGAGACCCCGCTGCTCCATGCGGCGGGCGACGAAGGCGGCGATCTCGGCCTCGCCGGGAGCGCCGGGCACCAGGAACGGGTTGACCGAATTGACGCGCACCAGATCGGCGAGCAGTGCAAGCACCGCGCCCGGATCGATCGCCTCCGCTGCCGCTCCCATCATTCCTCCACCGTTCGCTCCTCGGCATGCCGCCATACACAGGGTAGCAGGCGGCAGGCGACGTGGTGGCGGGATGGGCACAGATCTCAGCCCACGCCGAAGCACGCATAGCGACAGTCTGGAGTGGTCGGGCTATTGCCCGCGGGACATAGTGTGGGCTGTGGTCCGGGCTGAAGCACACAGAGTGGGCGCCTGGCGTGATGAAGGTGGCAGGGTTCGGGCATCGCGGCTGATCTGACGGTAGATGGCCCGCGCGGTTCGCGAAACACGACGATGAGGTTGCCGGATCCGGCAACCTCATCGATTGATGCAGCCTCGCTGTACACCCGGTGGAGCAAGGCACGCAAGCAAAGGAAAGAAGGAGGAAGAGAATAGGTGTGCTTGGCGCCGGAGCACCGCCGGGTGTAGGCTGTATCAGCCGCGGACGGCGTCCGCAGTCGTCGCGGTCGCGAAATTCACGGATTCGGTCATGAGGTCTACCCTTTCGTCCCGGGATGATCCATCCCGGACTCTCGCACTGCCCCCAGGCGGGTCACCAGGGGTCTATGTCTACGGTAGCCGGGATCTATTGCGATGTGATGACCGCTTTGTAAATTGTGCGTTTACAATCCGGGCCAAAGTTTGCTAAAGTTGGGGCCTGTACAGTGAGTTTCAAGGCGTGCTATACTGGCGCCGCACAGTGCTAGTCGACTACCTGACTGGGCAAAGTTCGTGGAAAGGAGGCGCGGTAGCGGGGAGAACGGTTCCGGGAACATGGTGACCAAATAATTGGGCAGCCAGGGACCGCCTGGGCGGTCTGTTCGGAAATAAGGCTGAGTAGGCAGTTGGCCAATCGAGGCACAACGATTCTAGAGAGGGATGCACCATGGCTAGCATGACCAATCATCTCGACAAAGCATACGAAGGCAAGGAGTTCCACGAGCTTGTCGATGCTCCTGTTGATGCCCTGGAAGGCGTGTCGGCGGGCGATGCCGACCTGTTGAAGAAGGCTTTCAACATCAAGACCATCGGGGATCTCGGCCGGAATAAGTATTTCCTGCACGCGCAGGCAATTGTCGCCCTGGCCGGAGCCAAGCGATAACGACGAATGACCGCACGCACCGGCATGGGTATGCCTGGCGCTTTCGACAGCAGCCGCTAGACTCAGGTCGCCTGATCGAGCGGTCGTGTTTTGCGTGCGCGCGATGAGGGTCGGGTTTTTCATAATGCTCACCATCGCATCTTTATTGGTTCGTACATAGCACTGGCCCCAGTGCGGGGGTGTCCAGTTTCACGGCAGCGCGCGACCTCACTCGCCAAAGCTCCGTGACTGATCGACCCTCCAGTTTTATAGGAGAATCGACATGTTCCGTCGCTTATTACTGGCAGTGGTACTGCTGATCGCGGTGATGGGTACCACCGCTCCCGCGGCCCACGTCGCGACGCCCGTCCATGCCGCGCCCGCCGCGATCCATGCCGGCCATGCCGCGGCCTTTTTTGACAAGACCCGTGTGGTTGTTCACCTGGCTATCGCCTACGGCGTCTTCCACCACTGGATCTGGAAGCCCTATAAAGCCGGCAATCTGAACCTCAATCACAAGGTCGCGTTGATTAAGGCCGGCCTGGCTCTCCTCTTCGCCGTCCATGAAATCCACAAGGCTCTCGATATAACCAAGAAGTCCAACTCAGGTACCCTGAAGCATCTAAACGGCTTGCTGGTAGGGCTGGAGGCGAAGTTCAGCAAGGTTGGCGACCTCTTCCACAAGGCGCCCGCCGACCTGACCGATGCCCAGATTGGCAGCTCGATCACTGACCTGAACAGTGGCGTCGACGCTTCCAATAAGGTCCTCAACGCGCCAGACGCGCCGATCGGCGCACTGGGGAATTTCTCGTAAACTGGTGATAGGCGCTGCATAGCCATGGGGCGCTCCATGCCTGGAAGCGGGCATGGAGCGCCCCAGTCTCTCTGACTACTCCTCAAGTCTCCAACCGGACAGCCACACCAGCATGACCAACTCCAGAAGCTACAACGCGAGACGGCGTCGTTTGCCTCAGCGCGGCCGGGGAGGACTGTCCCCCGCCCTGGGCTGGCTGCTGCTGTTGCTTGGGCTGGCGCTGCTTATCTGGCGCCTGCGCGTCGACTTCACGCCCCAGGCGCCGGTGGCGGCCGCTCCTCGTCCGGCGGCGGCAGCGCGCCGGGAAGTCTTGCGATCCGCCAGGCGGCCCAACCCGCAGCCCGCTGCCGGCGCCACCGCCGTGACCGCGACGGAACTGCCGCTACAGGGTGGGCCCGATCTTGATGCCGACCTCGTTGATGCTATCCTGGCGGCCTACCGCTCGCCTTTGCGCGGCCACGGCGCCGATCTGGTAGGCTTGAGCCGGCGCTATCGGATAGACGACGCCGTTGCCCTGGCGTTCTTTGTCATGGAGAGCCGCGCCGGCACGCGCGGCGTGGCGGTCGATACGCATAACATCGGCAATTTGCGCCCCATGACCGGGGACGACGCGGCTTTCACCTCCCGCGGGTACGGCCCGTGGCTGGACGGCGCCACGGCATGGTTTCAGTTGATGCGCGAGGTATACCTGGACAAGTTGAAGTTGACGACCGTCGAAGCGGCCGTGCCCGTGTATGCCCCGTACTATGATGGGAACGATCCCTTCAGCATGACGGCGGGGATCCGCCAGTTGGTGCAATGCTGGCGCGGTACGTTATCGGCATGCCCAGGCGATCCGCCGGGGGTTGGCGCTATCGTCGCCGCCGCGCGCCGCCAGGCTCAGGTCGGGAACACACTTGCGTGCGCGCCTGTCCGCGGTCTGGGCCGGCATGCGACGGTATGTACCGTGGGCGGCGTTCGACGATAGCCGGCCCACTGGGCTGTGGCCGTGGGGCGCGTTATTTGCGTGTCGCTACCCTGCTACTGAGCGCGTTCGTGCCCATCACCCAGCGAAATACTTCACGGATCTGTTGCTCCCAGACCGGTTTGGCGAGGATGAGCACCGGGCACTCCGGGGCGCCGTGCATCTCCGCCAGGTCGTCGGGATAGCCGGTAATTGCCGCCACCGGCAGCGCGGGCCACTGACGATACACGGCGCGCAGGAAAGCGATGCCGCTGGCGCGATCCGGCATGCGCACATCGGTCAAGACCAGGGCGATGGCCGGATCGGATGCCAGCACGGCCAACGCTTCGTCTGGGGAGGCGGCGTCGACCGCGCGATGGCCGGCCTGCGCGGCATACGAGCCGAGCAACTCGCGCATCTCCTTGTCGTCGTCCACGATCAGCACGGTGGCGGCCGCGCCTTGCGCGGCTGCCACCGTGCCTTGCACGAACGTACCGCGGCCATGCTGGCGAGTCACCAGGCCGTCGTGTTCAAGCTGGGCAACCGCAAGCCGCGCGGTGACGGTCGAGACGCCGAATTGCGTGGCAATCCTGGTGGACGCGGGCAGCGCCGCGCCGGGCGCATACTCGCCGCTCAGGATTCTCTCACGCAGCATGAGGTAGATGCGACGGCTGCGCGGGCCAAGCTCATGGTACATCGGCGTGGCTCTCCATCGGCGTAGTCAGGGAACGCGCGCACAGTATCCCATGCCCTAACGCAGTTGCATCCCAGCGGGAGCGCGGCGTGGGCACTCTCGTTCTGACGTGTAGAGTACCAGGAGCGAGAGGCCGCCGGAATGGTATACCGGCAAAATCGCGCGGGCGGCAGGTGAAGGCAATCGCCTGCCGCCATCGGTTCAGACGGAAACCGCGGGCAGGCGCAGGCGAAATATACTGCCCTGAGGCCCCGTCAGCTCGAGGTCCAGATCGCCGCCCATCGCCTTGGCCAGGCGGCGACTCAGATACAGGCCCAGGCCGGTGCTGACACGCCCCGATCGCGGCACTATACCCGGTATCCTGCCGAAGCGCGTAAACAAGTGCCCCCGACCTTCTACCGGCACGCCCGGGCCCTGGTCTCGCACCCGTGTCACCACCATGTTGCCCTCGGCCCGCCAGGAGATGCTGATGGGGCTGCCTTCCGGCGAATACTTTGCCGCGTTGTCCA
>JANWHV010000227.1 GCA_025450255.1 Chloroflexota bacterium
ACGTATTGGCGCTATCGATTTGCATGTGCAATGGTCCATTCAGGTGGCTCTGGATGAGCTGCATCTCATTGAAGACCTTTGGTACATACGGCGACGTCTGCACGTAGACCATATATTCCACCGGATCGCCGCTGGTAACATACGCCAGGGTGACGGCGTTGTGCGTGCTGAAGAAACCGGTAATGACCGCGGCGACAATGGCGCCGTAGCGCACCCAGGGTCTTGCGGCAGTCACGCCGGCTACCAACCCAATTGCCGCGAGCACTGCCAGCGGCACCACCAGGTGGAGCGCGTTCCAGGGCATCTTCTCCGACGTCCAGCCATAGATAAGCCAGGACGCCACCGTCCACCACAGGATCATCATGGTCGCCATGGTGCGTTGCTTGAGCGCGACGTAGATACCGCCAATCACGCCGAAGAGAACGACGAGCCATTCATACATCGGAATAACCAGGAAATAGTAGAACCACGGCTGGCCACCGCGCGCCACGTCCTGCTGAGCCTGCCAGTACAGCAGTCCGCCGGTCAGGCCGTCGGTGCTGTAGGAAAACGGTTTTGGCGTTGCCAGCCCAGGAATATCCAGCGGGGCTGACTCCATGTTCGAGCCTGGTATGAAGGCCCAGGACGCGGCATGCCCGATCGGCCAGTAGAGCAGGATAAATAGCGTCACGAATGTGCCGCCCGCCAGAGCCCAGGCGCGCCAGGGCGTGTCGCGGACGGCGTCGGAAACCGGACCTGAACGTTCACTTACCACTATCTGGTAGATCATGACGCCCAGCAGGCCCACGGCGCCGAGTGCGGTCAGAGCAAGGTGATGGCTTACGATTCCGGCCAGGGCAAGCAGCGCCGCGATAGCCGGAGCCGCGAGCCAGGGGCCACGCAACAATTCTCGCGTAAGCTGCGCTGCCAGGAACATGCCCAACATGGCCACGTTGAGGTAGATACTCTCCTTGGCCGCGTATGCCATGCCGGTCGAGAGTCCCAGTACGTAGAGCCAGCGGTAGTGGTACATATTGCCGTCCTGGCGATCGATAATGTATCGCAGAAGTGAGGCAATCATCAGGAAGGTGAAGAGGGCGAACTGCATGTCCTCGCGCGCGAAGCGTGAGAAGTACAAAACGATGGGGGAGACGCTGAGGATTCCCATCAGCGCGAACGTCTGCCAGCGGCCAAGCTGACGGCGGAGGAGCCACGGCACCGCGACAAGCGCCGTGCCTGCGGTGACCGACCATAGCCGCGCCGAGACTATACTGGAGCCAAAGATTGAATAGAAAAAGGCCATCATATGGAATTGCAGCGGGCCGTGCATAAGGGGGTCGTAATAGTAGTTCGGATTCGAGCTGCCCATCAAGTACCATGAGTACTCGGCGTGGAGGCTTTCATCATGATGCAGCGGGCGATCGCCCAGCATGATAAGGCGTAAAGCGAGCGAGACGACGACGATAAGGATAAGCGCGATCGTGTCGGCATCGACCCTGACGGCAGGAAACGCCCGCGCGAATGGGCTCGCATAGCTGCGCTCGCCATTCCATATGCCGGTCGCCGTCGAACTGTCGGCGCCAATCTCGAGCGAGGAACGGGTGGATCTCGATGACGGTCCGGTGCGCCGGACCGGTGAGCTGCTCATGTAATCTGCCTCCCGGTAAGATCCACTTCGTATGCGGCAACCATACCTAGAGCTGTTTGCACGCGTCAAGAACCCAAAAGGCGCATGGTACGGGCGGTAGAATGACACTATGAGAACATACGCGGAGTACAAGCACGTGGATGCGCTATGCCAGTGATCACGCGCCTGGAAACCGCGCGCCGATCGTCCGGTTACCTGATGGTGTATGTGGATGACGAGGCGCTTGGCCTGATCTCCGAGCGGGACGCGGCCAGGCTCAATCTCGCCACCGGCGCGCGGATAGACGAATCCGCCTTGCGCGAGCTGCAAACGCTCATCGGAATGGCGGAGGCGCTCAGGCTGGCGAACAGCTTTATCGGACACCGTCCGCGCAGTACGTCCGAGGTGCGGCAGCGCCTGAGGCGCGCGAAAATCGAGCCGACAGTCATTGACGCCGCTATCGACAGCCTGGTCGCGCAGGGCCTGCTTGACGACAAACGATTCGCCAGTCTGTGGGTTGAGAACCGCACCGCCTTCAAACCGCGTTCATCTCGCATGTTGGAGATGGAGCTTCGCCGAAAGGGCGTCGATCGCTCGACGGTACAGGAAACCCTTGAGGAGTCCGAAGGTCTCGACGAGACGCAGCTCGCCATTGAGGCTGGAAGGCAGCGCATTCATCGCCTGGCGACTGGCGATCGAGTGGCTTTCGAGCGCGCGTTGGGCGCGTTCCTGACGCGCCGGGGGTTTGGCTACGAGGCAATACGGTCGGCAACCGAGACACTTTGGTCGGAACTCGCCGGCGAATGACGACGCCAGCCCGGCTTCGGGATGCCGGTCTTTCCCGAGCAACTCGAAACGATCGATGTTTGTACTGACGCCGGTCTCTGTGCGACACTCAACGAGAATTACAACTGACGCGTTGCGTTGAACGCTGCCTGCCTGCTGGCTCGCCGGGCGGCGGTTCCCGCCTTGGAAGGGTGTGTCCAGTGATCGTTATCCTGAAAATCGGTACGCCGGAGGCCGATCGTAACTACGTCGTTTCGCGACTGCACGACCTTGGTTACGGCACCAACGTCTCTGGAACCGAGCACACCGTTATCGGGGCGATCGGCGTACCCGACGACGTGAAGGCGCACCTTGGCGAGGCGCTCGGCGCTCTGGAATGTGTTGAACGCGTCGTTCCAATCACCTCGAAGTACAAGTTGGCCAGCCGCCAATTCCAGCACGAAACCACGGTCGTGCGCGTCGGCAACGTGGAGGTTGGCGGCATTAAGCTTGTGATGATGGCGGGGCCGTGTTCAGTCGAGTCCCGCGACCAACTCATGCAGACCGCCGAGGTGGTAGCGGCGGCGGGCGCCACTGTCCTCCGCGGCGGCGCCTTCAAGCCGCGCACCTCGCCGTATGATTTCCAGGGCCACGGCGAGGACGGATTGAAGCTTTTGGCGGAGGCCCGTGACCGTTTCGGCCTGGCGATCGTGACCGAGGTTGTGGATCCCCATGACGTGGAATTGGTTTCGCGTTACGCGGATCTGCTGCAGATTGGCGCGCGCAATATGCAGAACTACGTCCTCCTGCGTGAGGTGGGGCGAGGCCAGACCCCGGTTATGGTGAAACGCGGCGGCATGTATCCAACCATTGAGAATTGGCTCCTCGCCGCTGAGTACGTGCTGCAGGGCGGCAACCGCGGCGTGCTGCTGTGCGAGCGCGGACTGCCCGCCACCGGCGATTCGGCTCTCCGCCGGAACCTGCTGGACCTCACCGCGGTACCGATCGCGCGCGAGCTCACGCATTTGCCGATTATCGTGGATCCTAGCCACGGCACTGGCCGGCACAGCCTCGTCACTATCATGTCCAAGGGCGCCGTGACCGTGGGCGCCGACGGTTTAATCGTCGAGGTACACCCTCATCCGGATCAAGCATGGTCGGATGGGCCGCAATCGCTGCGACCCGAGGCATTCCAACAACTCATGCGCGAGCTGCCCGCGATCGTTGCCGCGGCGGGCCGTACTCTTTAGGTATGGCATCATACATCGAACCGCAAGCCCTGGAGGCGCCGCCGCAACGACCTCCCGCCTTTCCCCATCCGGGCACGCGCTTCGATATTGTTCCTGACGCGTATGAGAAGACAACGCCGCCGTTTGTGGAGTCGGCACTGGCACGGAAATTGTTCATTGCCGTCTGCGTGCTGTCGCTGCTCGTAACCGCCGGCATCTACTGTGCCAGTATGACCGCAAATCTCAGCGTCGAGGGCGACAACGCGATTTACATTATTCTGGCCAAAGCAATGGCGATCGGCCAGGGGTACACCAATATCCAGGGTCCTGTCCCGCGCATCGAAGCCCAGTACCCGCCGATGTTCCCGCTCGCGCTAATGCCTGTTGTCAAGATATTTGGCGTTGGCGGCGTTCTGCAGATGCAGGCGCTTGTCACAGCCTTCGCGCTCGCGTCGTTCGTCATGGGCTTTTTCCTGTTCCGGCGCTGGCTCGCCAGCGGCATGCTTGCCCTGGGCATCCTGCTGGCGACGGCGGAATCGGATCTCGTGTGGTCGTTCTCGCACAAGATACTGACTGAGATACCGTATTTATTTGTCACTCTCCTTGCCTGCTGGTGGACCACACAATACGCCGAGCAGGATCGCTGGCGGACCTGGACCTGCCTGCTGGCGGCACTGGCGGCGAGCATAGCCTTCTTGACCCGCACCATCGGCTTCAGCATATGCGCCGCTATCCCGATCTTCCTGCTCTTGGGGCCGGCGCTTCGCCGTGGTGGCGTGGATTGGCGTCTCAGGCTGTTCAAGGCGGTCGCGGTGTCCGTCGTGATGGCCATCCCGGTCGCCGGTTGGACGCTGCGGAACCGGGTCGTGTTCTCCGGAGAGGGCCACAATTACATCGGCCAATTTTTCCTGAAGCAAGCGTACGTCCCTGACGCGGGAAGCGTCAGCAGCAACGGCCTGCTTGACCGTATGGCCGCGAACATCGGCTATTACACGGACCAATTCCAACGCATGTTGGGCGGCCATATTTGGGACCACATCCCCGTTCGCGGCAACGTGCCGGAAGCTCTGCTGCTCATTACGCTGCTCGGATTCGGCTACGCGGCGGTCAGGCAACGCACGGTCGCCGAGTTCTATGTGGTTGGGTATGTGCTGGTCGTACTGCTCTGGCCCTGGCAGGATCTGCGCTTCGCGGTGCCGCTCATGCCCTTCTTGTTCTATTATTTCGCCCTGGCCATCGTCGCCCCAATGCGCGTGCTCGCGAATTTCCGGCCTATAAATCCCCGCATGGCCGCGGCAATGGTGCTCATACCATTGACCTTCCCAACCGGCATCCATACCTTTCATACCGCGCAAACGGATCGCGAGGCAGGCTACCATTACCAGATCGACAGGCTTGGCGAATGGCAGGCATATTCGGACTGGCGTGACTTCCATGCCGCCGCGATATGGCTCAAGGCAAACGCATTGCCTGGCAGCACCGTCATCAACCGCAGCCCGAACATTTTCTACCTGTGGACGGGCCTGCCGTCGCGCAACTATCCATACACATTCGATACGACTGACGTCATGCAAGACGTCAGTGCCGAGTCGGTCGACTACGTGCTGATGGACGATTTTAAGTGGACCTTTACGACCGGCCTCTACATGAAGCCTGTCGTCAAGCGTTTTCCCGATCGCTTTGTTCCGCTCAAGGAGTTCAACAGTACGATTATTTACCTGGTCATCAAGAACCACGCCGCGACGGTGACGAAAACGACATCCGCTGGCGGGTAACGGTGACGAGCGTATACTGAATTTGAAGCGCGTCTTCGCGCGCGTAACACATGCCCTTCAGCGATCGGGAGCCTGAGACGTGATTACTGAACGCTCGATCGCCGAGGGCACCGGGCGCCGCGAGGATGGCAAAGCCGGCCGCGCGGATCATGATGTCGTGTTTTCGACCATTTCAGGTCTGGACGTGGCGTCCCTCTATGGGCCGAACGATATACGCGACACCGACCCCTTGGCCGACATCGGCTTGCCCGGCGTGTTCCCATACACGCGCGGAATCCATGAGAGCATGTATCGCGGCAAGCTCTGGACGATGCGGCAGTTCGCCGGGTTCGGCACGGCGAAAATCACGAACGAGCGCTTCAAGTTCCTCCTGGCCGAGGGTCAGACCGGCCTCAGCGTCGCCTTCGACCTGCCGACCTTGATGGGGCGCGATTCAGACGATCCGCTGTCCGAGGGTGAGGTCGGTCGTTGCGGCGTGGCAATAGATTCACTCGAGGACATGCGCGCGCTGTTCGCGGGGATTCCGCTCGGCGATGTCACCACCTCGATGACCATTAGCTCGCCGGCGCCCCTCGCGCTCGCACTGTACATCGCCGTGGCCGAAGAGCAGGGGATCGCGGCGGAAAAGCTCGGTGGGACGCTCCAGACGGACATCCTGAAGGAATTTATCGCGCAAAACGAATACATATTTCCGCCGGAACCGTCGATGCGGCTGGTCCAGGACATGCTGGTGTATTGCACGCGGCACATGCCGCGTTGGAATCCGATTAGCATCAGTGGCTATCACATCCGCGAGGCAGGATCGACTGCAGCCCAGGAGTTGGCGTTTACACTGGCGAACGGGATGGCCTATGTGCGACTCGGATTAGACGCGGGCTTGAAGGTCGATGAGTTCGCGCCAAGACTCTCGTTCTTCTTTAACGCTCACGTCGATTTCTTCGAGGAGATCGCGAAATTCCGCGCCGCTCGCCGCATCTGGGCGCGCGTGATGCGCGACACGTTCGGCGCCAGGGACCCACGTTCATGGCTAATGAGATTTCTTGCCCAAACGGCAGGATGCTCGCTCACCGCTCAACAACCTGAAAACAACATTTCGCGTACGGCGCTCGAAGCACTGGCCGCGGTGCTTGGCGGTGCGCAAAGCCTCCACACCAATTCCATGGACGAAGTGCTCGCGCTGCCGACCGAGAAAGCAGCGCAAATCGCCTTGCGCACCCAGCAGGTGATTGCCTATGAGACGGGCGTCGCGAATACGGTCGACCCGCTCGGTGGCTCGTATTTCGTCGAGGCGCTCACCAATCGCCTGGAACAAGATGCCCTGGAGTATTTCCGCCGTATCGACGAACAAGGCGGCGTGGTCGCGGCCCTTGCGAATGGCTACTTGCAAGGTGAAATCGCCGCCGCGTCGTACACTTTCCAGCAAGAGGTTGAACAGGGCGACCGAATTGTGGTGGGCGTGAACAAGTTCACGAACGCGAACGAGACGCAAATACCGACCCTTGAAATCGATCCCGAGCTTGAGCGAGGGCAGCGCGCCGCGGTGGATGCGCTACGGGCCCGCCGCGACAATCTTCGCTGTACGGCGGCGCTCGATGCGTTGGCGGAGTGCGCGCGCGGCAGCGGCAACACCATGCCGGCGGTGCTCGCGGCGGTGAAGGCGTACGCAACTGAAGGTGAAATTATCGGCGTGCTGGCGAGTGTATTTGGCCGCTACCGCGAGCCGGCGTGGGTGTGAGACGGTCACGTAGGCTTGCGCGCCGGCGACGCCGTGGAATCCGTGCCGATTGGGCAAGTGACCCATGCTCTTATCAGGACCGGAGGAGATGAATACATGAACCGTACCGAGCCGCCTCGGGCTCCGTCCGAGGGGTCGCCGCCGCTCAGGGTATTGGTCGCCAAACCCGGGCTCGATGGGCACGATCGCGGCGCGAAGGTGATCGCGCGCGCGCTGAAAGACGCCGGCATGGAGGTTATCTATACCGGACTTCGTCAGACTCCGGAACAGATCGCGAGCGCCGCCGTGCAAGAAGATGTGTCGGTAATCTGCCTCAGCATTCTGTCGGGGGCGCACATGACCCTGCTGCCGAAGGTTGTCGACCTGCTTCGCAAGCAGGACGCGGGCGATATTCTGATATTGGCTGGAGGAACCATCCCCGCCGCCGATATTCCGCGCCTCAAGGATGCCGGAATCGCCGAGGTGTTCACTCCTGGTACCGACACGCGCGACGTGGTTGCGTACATACGCGACCACGTTTTGGCGCCAACCTGAGGTTGGCCGGCCGGTCTCTCGCGCCCATGCCGGCGCTGAGGTCGCGCCGCGATCTCGGGCTGCCGAATAGGTATGCCGCATGAAGCTGGAGAGAAATCAGTGCTCAACATTCAGGTCGCGGCGGCCCTGGAGGAGATCGCCAATCTTCTTGAGATGACCGGTGAGAACGTATTTCGCATTCGCGCCTACCAGCGCGCGGCGGAGACGATAGCAGACCTGCGTGAGCCCGTGGGAAGCATTCTTGCTCGCGACGAGCATGGCGTGCCCGGCGTTGGCGGTGGCATTGCCGACCATATCCGCGAGCTACTGGAAACCGGCACCACCAAGCTCAGTATTGCGCTGCACGAGAAGTTCCCTCCAGACGTTGTGGCGCTGTTGCAGGTGCCCGGCGTCGGCCCAAAACTGGCCGCTCGTGTCTATCAGGAGCTTGGCGTGGCGAACCTCGACATGCTTGACACGGCGGCCAGAGACGGCAGGCTGGCGTCGCTCTCCAGGGTTGGCGCGAAATCGGCCGCGAATATCGCGCGAAATATCGAGGCGTTTAAGCAGCGGTCCGGCCGCGTGCCGATCGGCATAGCCCTTCCAATAGCCGAGGACATCATCACGGCGCTCAACGCGGGCGGCGGCGTCAAGCACTTGACCGCGGCGGGAAGTCTCAGGCGTTTCCAGGAAACTATCGGCGACCTCGATTTCGTAGGCGTGTCGGATGACCCAAAGTCCGTCATGGACCTTCTCGTCAGCCTGCCCGTTGTCGACCGGATTCTTGGCCACGGCCTGACGAAGACCAGCGTCATTCTGCACGGAGGCCTGCAGCTCGATCTCCGCCTCGTCGAGCCGCGTGATTTTGGCTCGCTCTTGCAGCACTTTACGGGCAACGCCCAACATAACATCCTGCTGCGCGAATACGCCGTGGCGCGCGGCCTGAAGGTGAGCGAATACGGGCTTGAGGACGTAGCGGCGGGGACAACAAGGCATTTTGAGGACGAAGCCGGAATCTACGCCGCGCTCGATCTGCAATTCATCCCGACTGAGCTTCGCCAGGGTCGCGATGAGATCCGGCTAGCCGCGAAGGGCGCCCTGCCAACCCTCGTCGAATGCGCCGACATCAAGGGCGACCTGCACATGCACACCACCTGGAGCGACGGTTCGGCAAGCATAGAGGAGATGATTCAATCGGCAGTCGCGCGCGGCTACGCGTATATGGCGATTTCCGACCACTCCGGCGGCCTCGGCGTGGCGCGTGGACTTACCGTCGACCGTCTGAAAGCCCAGGCGAAAGAAATCCGTGCCGTCGCCGCCCGTTACCCAGGCATCCGCGTCTTCACCGCGTCAGAAGTTGACATCCGCGCCGACGGCACGATGGATTTTCCGGATGATGTTCTGGCCGATCTGGATTTAGTCATCGCTTCCATTCACTCCGCCATGAACCAATCGCACGACGAGGTGACGGCGCGATTGCTGCGCGCGATCGAGAATCCTCATGTCGATATCATTGGTCACCCGACGACGAGAATCGTCGGCGGCCGCGAGGGCGTGGAGTTCGACCGAACGGCTGTGTTCGCCGCCGCCGCGCGCACGCGCACGGCGTTAGAGGTTAACGCGAATCCATCACGGCTCGACCTGCGGGATTCGGACGCGCGGCTGGCCCTGGACGCGGGCGCGAAGCTGACAATCGACACTGACGCTCACGTGCAGAGCAACATGGGGTTCATGGAATATGGCGTGAGGACGGCGCGGCGCGGCGGCGCTCGCGCCGAGGACGTCTGGAACGCGGCGCCCGTCGAGAGGCTTGCGGAGTGGCTTGGCCGCGACCACGAGCGTTAGCGCCTCGGACCCACGAGTAAAGGTTCGTTGTGAACGTCTGTGCTAGACTGGAGTGGTCGATACGGCTCTGTTGTAGACGCCGCAAGACAGCGGCCGGCTAATCGAGGAACATTTGTGGTAGCTGGGAAGACGTAGTAGAGGTGGTTTCGACAATGGCCGTTCAGTTTCCCAAGAGCGCCCTTCTTGTCGCGATCCCCGTGGCCCTGGTGGCCGCCGCCGTTGTGCAGCGGCGACGCAACGGTGGAGATGCGGTTGCCAAGCTGAAAGTCGCCGGCAAGGCGACCGCAAAGCGACATAAACCAAAGAGCAGGATGCGTTATTATGGCCTTGGACTGCTGATCAATGCCCTTGAGCGTGACAGCACGCGGAAGGCCGTTATCGCCGGCTTGAAGTTGGCGCAACGGCGCGCCTGACCTCACCCGCGCC